>NZ_JACNDD010000176.1:0-12895 GCF_017351395.1 Pseudomonas sp. FW305-28 | reverse complement strand
CCCACTGCCGTTTCCGGCAACGGTTGGTACTCGATCACGCCGGGTGCCTTGGCCACGTCCGGTGCGCTGGGCATGGGTTTGGGGCCGGTGACATAAGCCAGGCAGATCATCGCCAGGGCGCCGACCGGCAGCGTCCAGGCAAACCGGTTGCTGTCATGGCGCGTGTTGAAGTAATGCCGCACCAACACCGCCGCCACGGCGATACCGGCCAGGATCAACCAGTTGTACTGGCTGCCGTAGGTGCTCGGGAAGTGGTTGCTGATCATGATGAACAGCACCGGCAGGGTGAAGTAGTTGTTGTGGCGCGAACGCAACAAGCCCTTGGCCGGCAATGCCGGGTCGGGAGTGCGGTTCTCGGCGATGGCCGCGACCAGGGCACGTTGTGCCGGCATGATGATGCGGAACACATTGCCCACCATGATCGTGCCGATGACCGCACCGACATGCAGGTAGGCACCGCGACCGCTGAACACCTTGCTGAACCCGTAGGCCGCGGCGATCAGCAGCACGAACAGGATCAGGCCGAGCAAGGCAGGGCGTTTGCCCAGGGCCGAGTCGCAGAGAAAGGAATAGACGAACCAGCCGACGAACAACGAGCCGATGCCCAAGGCGACGCCTTCGGGGCCGCTCAGGCCGCTGCCGGGGGCCAGCAGGTAGACGGTCGGGTTCCAATAGAACACCACGCACAGCAGGGCGATACCCGACATCCAGGTGAAGTAGGCTTCCCATTTGAACCAGTGCAGGTTGTCCGGCATGGACGGTGGTGCAAGTTTGTATTTTTCCAGGTGGTAGATGCCGCCACCGTGGATGGCCCACAGGTCACCGGCCAGGCCGCTCCTGGGGTTGACGCGATTGAGGTTGTTTTCCAGCCAGACGAAGTAGAACGACGCGCCGATCCAGGCCACGCCAGTGATCATGTGAACCCAGCGCACGCTCAGGTTCAGCCATTCCAGCATATGTGCTTCCACAGTCTTTACCTCTCGCCCGTCACGCTTGTCTGCGCGTGATCGGACCTTCTCTTATTGGTGGGGGGCGAGGATCAAACACTCATCCTCTTGGAAAAAATGCTCATCGCAGTTATTGCCTGTGCCACTGCGATCAACCACCAGGAAGTCATCCCGCTTTTCGATCGTCAGCACCGGGTGGTGCCAGACGCCGCGATGGTAATTAATGCCCTGCCTGCCGTTGGTGACGAAGGCGCGGACCAAGCCTGATACAGGTGCATCGCCAAGTGGCGCGACCACGATCAGAAAGGGGTTGCCGAGCAGCGGAATGAAGGCCTGGCTGCCCAGCGGATGGCGCTCCAGCATGCGTACGGTCAGCGGCATGTCCAGCGCGTCGGCGCGGAAGATGCTGATGATCGCCTGATCGTCCGGCGTAGCGGTTTGCACCGTCGCCAGGCGATGGAAGCGCATGGTCGAACCGTTGTTGATCATGAAGTGATCGCTGCCGTCGGTTTCGATCACGTCACCGAACGGGGCGAAGGCTTCTTTGGTCAACGGTTCGATCTTGAGTGTGCGCATGCTGGTCTTCTTATCCAAAAAATTCTGTGTCGTTTGTTCAGCTTCTGTGGCGAGGGAGCTTGCTCCCGCTGGGGCGCGAAGCGGCCCTCAAAATGGGACTGCTGCGCAGTCCAGCGGGAGCAAGCTCCCTCGCCACAGGTGCGGTGTTTACTTCGATACCTTGCCCAGCACCCGCAGGCGACTCACGCCACCATCCGGGAACACATTGAGGCGGATGTGGGTGATCGGTCCCAGGGCCTTGATCTGCTCGGCGAAGGTGTGCTCGGCGTGCATCTCCAGCTTCTGGCTCGGCAGCAGTTCGCGCCAGAACAGCGACTGGGTTTCGATCTGGCTGTCGGTGCCGCCCTTGACGAACGCGCCCTGGATCGAGCAACTGTCGGGGTAGTTGCCCTTGAAGTGCAGGGTGTCGACGATGACTTTCTCGACCTCGCCGGCATGGCCCAGGGCGACGATCACCCAGTCATTGCCCGGGGTGCGACGACGGGCGGTTTCCCAGCCATCGCCCATGTTCACGCCACGACCCGGGTTGAGGATATTGCTCATGCGGCCGAAGTGCTCGTCGGAGCAGGCCAGGGCGCGACCACCATTGAGGGCGGCGGCCAGGTCGATCTGTTCGTTGTCGCCCACGGCCGACCAGTCGCGGTACGGAATGCCGTAGACCCGCAAGCGGGCCACGCCGCCATCAGGGTAGATGTTGAAACGCAGGTGGCTGAAGGCCTGGTCATTGCTGATCTCGTGGTAGTGGTGGCTGTTGCCTTGCAGCTCCACGGCCGACAGCACTTCAGTCCACTGGGTGTTTTCGTCCGGCTCGCCTTCGGTCAGGAAGCAGGCTTCGAGGGAGGCTGATGGTGGGTAGTTGCCGGTGAAGAATGAGGTGTCGATGTCCACGCCCTTGATCGACCCCGCCACACCCAGGCGGATCACCGCGCTGTCGTAGCCTTCGAAGCGCTTGCGCCGCGATTCCCAGCCGTCCATCCACTTGCCGTTATCATCGAACACGCCCTCCTTCCACACGGCCGGGGTCGGCTGGAACAGGCGGTTGGCGTCGGCGAACCAGTCGTCGGTGACCGAGATGATCTTGGTGCCCAGGCGGGCGTCGGCCAGGTTGACGAACTTCTCGAAAGGTACGGCGTAAGCTTTCATTCTTCTTGTCTGCCTTTAAATAAGTTGGCTGGGGATGCTTGCAGGAGGCTGCTCGCTAAAGGGTCAGTAATCGGAACAACGCGATCTTGTTGATCTCTGCCAGCGCGCATTTGAATTCGGCGTCTGCCGAGTGATGGATGCGCGTTTCGAATGCCGCGAGGATCTGGTGCCGGTTGCTGCCTTTTACCGCCATGATGAAGGGAAACTTGAACTTGGCCTTGTAGGCGTCGTTCAGCTCGGTGAAGCGTTGAAACTCTTCTGCCGTGCATTGGTGAATACCGGCGCCGGCCTGTTCGTTCGTGCTGGCTTCGGTCAGTTGGCCCTGGACGGCGGCTTTGCCGGCCAGGTCCGGGTGGGCGTTGATCAGCGCCAGTTGGCTGGCGTGATCGGCGCTCAACAGGATGTCGCTCATGCGCTGGTGCAGGGTCTCGATCTCGTCGATCGAGGGATCCTGGCCCAGTTCAAACGCCTTTTCGGCGACCCATGGCGAATGTTCGTAGATATCGGCGAAAGCCCGGACGAAGGCGTCACGGCTCAAGGTGGAAGGCTTGAGGGTCTGGAAGGCGGTCATTTCGAGGCTCCTGGATTCGAAGCCCCTTGGTACGGGTGGGCCTGCTGCCAGTGGCGAGCGATGTCGACACGCCGGCTGAACCAGACGTGTTCATGGCCTTTGACGTATTCGAGGAAGCGCTTGAGGGATGCCAGGCGCGCAGGGCGGCCGATCAGCCGGCAATGCAGCCCGATGGAGAGCATCTTCGGCGCCTCGGCACCTTCTGCATACAGCACGTCGAAAGCGTCCTTCAGGTATTGGAAAAAATCGTCACCCTTGTTGAAACCCTGCACCTGGGTGAAGCGCATGTCATTGGTGTCGAGGGTGTAGGGAATCACCAGGTGCGGCTTGCCGTTCGGGGTATTGGGTTCCCAGTAGGGCAGGTCGTCGTCGTAGGTGTCGCTGTCATAGAGGAAACCGCCTTCTTCCATCACCAGCCGGCGGGTGTTCGGGCCGGTGCGGCCGGTGTACCAGCCCAGCGGGCGCTCGCCAGTGATTTCGGTGAGGATGCGGATCGCTTCGAGCATGTGCTCGCGCTCCTGGGCCTCATCCATGTATTGGTAGTCGATCCAGCGATAGCCGTGGCTGCAGATTTCGTGACCGGCGGCGACCATGGCGCGAATCACGTCCGGATGGCGCTGGGCGGCCATGGCCACGGCGAAGATGGTCAGCGGGATGTCGAATGCCTTGAACAGCTTGAGGACCCGCCAGACACCGGCACGGCTGCCATACTCGTACAGCGATTCCATGCTCATGTTGCGCTCGCCCTGCAGCGGTTGCGCGGCGACCATCTCCGAAAGGAACGCTTCGGATTCCTTGTCGCCATGCAGGACGTTACGCTCGCCACCTTCTTCGTAGTTGAGCACGAAGGACAAAGCGATGCGGGCGTTGCCCGGCCACTGGGGATGGGGAGGGTTATTGCCGTAACCGATCAGGTCGCGTGGGTAGTCAGCGCTCACTGCAGTTTTCCTTCTTGTTCGAACCATGTGGGTGGCGCCCTGATGATGAAATATAGGCTGGCGTCACGACGATGGAGTGATTGTATACAACTTTATGCGCGATTTGTAAGCCTGATTTTCTGCATTTTTCACCGCGGTCCCTGGCTTGTCTACACTGCAAGAAACCTGCCCACTTGGTCAATGAATCGTCAGGAGGATCTTGTATTCATTTGGTTTGCTTGAGGCCGGGGCCGGCGTGCCGTTGCGCAATCCATGGACTGAATGTTTATTTTTTATTGTGTACAATTTTCTTTTAAAGTGTCTTAATTCGCTCATCGCCGCAGCGTTTCGTGCTCCGAACCGGTGCGGCCTGTCTTTCAACTGATTCAGGAGGCGTCGTGCCGGGCTGCCCTCGCAGCAAGGCGCGCAGAAGCAATGGGACGTTTGACTACTCACGTTTTGGATGCTGCACATGGCTGCCCGGGCAGCGCGATCAAGGTCGAGTTGTACCGGGTGGAGGGCTCGCAATTGCAGCTGGTCGCCAGCGCGCAGACCAACAGCGATGGCCGTTGCGATGCACCCTTGCTGCAAGGGGAGGACTACCGCTCGGGCGTCTATCAATTGCAATTTCATGCCGGCGATTATTACCGCGCACGTGGCGTGCAACTGCCCGAGCCGGCGTTCCTGGATGTGGTGGTGCTGCGCTTCGGCATTTCGGCCGAGCAGGAGCATTATCACGTGCCCCTGCTGATTTCGCCCTACGCCTATTCAACCTATCGAGGCAGTTGACCCCCAAGCAGCTGCCTCTCCTGGAAGCGACTGCGCATGGCGCTTCTTTGGTTTTTCGCCCGCTCACACTGCGGGCTTTTTTTTGCCGCCAGCCTACAGCCTGGCGTTGTCATCCCGAATGATAAAGACAGTGTCCGCGTAGCCAGGCCGGATCTGTGAACCGCCCTTTAGCCAGATGATTTTGCCGGCCTGATGGGCGTCCTTGACCGCTTGTGCGGCAGCGTCGCCGACCTGGGTCTCCAGGTTGATACCGGTGGTGTTGGGATTCATGTGGGTGGGCAGGGAGAGTTTCGGCATGCGAGTGCGATGCAGGCTCATGAAAAATACATAGTCATGCCCGGTGCGCCGAAACACCAGTGCCGGAAAGCTGTTGAAACTGTTGGGCTCCATGACCGTGTAGCCATTGCGCGTCAGGATGCCGGCCATGAAGCGCTTGAGGTCCATCGGCGAGTAGGTCGACATGAAGAAATTCCACTCTCGCGGGAACCGTAGGGGGTCGAAATCCAGCCGATCCAGTCTCCCCGTCGAGGTGGAAATGGGCAGGTCTATCGAACGCGAAGCGCTCGTGATCCCTGAAGAGGTCGGGAGTACGGGCAGCATCAGCAAGGGGTCGGTCCATTGCGGATGGGGCGAGGGAACGGCGTTTTTCCAGCTATGGAAAATCTGCCTCAGTGCGGTCAGGCCCGCAGCGTCGGCGATCGAGGAGCTGTTGGCGAGTTCGAACTGCCTTCTGGCGATATTTTCCAGGGTGACTGTGGTGACCTCGGGAAACACTGCCCTGACATAGGCCGTCAGCGGTTTCTCGAAGGGAAGCCTGGCATCGATCTCCCAATGGTTGTCCGGTGGCACGCGGATTACGCTTCGGGGCTGCTCGTCCGGGGTATGCCTGAGGATGGCTTCCAGCAGATCAAAATCATAGGCGGGATGGCCAGGTTGCTGGATGTAGGCAATGGGGTAGTCCCGTGCGTCGACACGTGTCACCCGCTTATAGTGAACGTCGCCGATGGTGATGAAGGCCGGCAGGGTGAGCTTTGGCTCGACCCCCCATTCCTTGCGAAAAACCGGGGTGGTTTCCACTGCGACTTCGCTGGAGGGTGGCGCCGTGCGCTGGCGTTTGGGCGCGGGCCCTTCCAGAGGATCATCGTCCGGCACGTTGTAGCGGGTAATGGTGAGCGTGGAGTCGCTGCCGTGGGAAACCTGCCGCCACAGTAGGCTGCCTTCGACTTGTTCCAGGCGGGGGCCGGACGCAACGAGCTCAGCGCTTGAGCGCGCCCGGTAGTTTTGGTCGGCATCGCGCCCCAATAGCACCGTTCCACCTTCGGCAAGTTTGACGTAAGTCCGGGTCCTGAATGTCTGGATCCCGGAGGTCGGGTCCGGGTCCGACAGCATGGGGATCAGCTCGGGGGAAAGGTAATAATTGTCCAGCGATAGCGAGGCGGGCACATGGGCGATGGCGGCTTGGGAGGTGAGTTCCGCTACCTGGACCGCCGTGGCCTGGGCGTCAGCGGCTTCGGTTTGTCGCCCAGGCGACGAGCCGGGCGACGAATCGCTGCCATCGACCCTGATAGGGCTCCTGGGCAGGCTTTCGGGTGTGGTATCGCGACTGCCGTGGGGCGTATCGGGAGGCGAAGTTGGAACGTTGGGGCGGGTGTTTTTTCTGGGGCTCATTGACGTTTGCGCTCTTGAATTTGAAAAGTATGAACAATGAATACGTCGCCGCCCGTCGTGTGGATTGACGGGCAACGCGCTGAAAGATGTTCTTGGAAAATCAACGGGCGGGTGCAGTACATATGTATTGCGTCTGCAAGAGGTGTTCGCAGTCGCTCGTCAGGGCTAGGTCTGTCTGGAGACGATCTCGCCCGGGGAGAGCAGCCAACGCCAATGAGGAAGTTCCAGGCCAAAAGTCGGGCTCAGCGCGATGGCCTGCGCAAGCATCAGTGACTTGTTCAACGTCGTGCCTTCGGCCCATTTCACGCACTGTTCGCGCAACAAGCGCAGCGCCTCGTCGTCCAGGGGTGGGTTCTGGCTGAGCCCTTCGCGAGCCAGGTCCTGATAAAGGCTGAGATGGTGATCGCACAAGTTGGTTTTTCTTAGGCTCGTTGCGGCGATGACCCGCGATTCATCGGTATCGAGGGTCCACTGGCGCGCCTTGAGGTGATAACTCAGTGAGCCGGGCGAGCCATCTTTGAGCGCCATGTTGGACACCCTCAGTTGTGCCGATGCTAACCGTGACAATTCGGGGGGCAGGGCGGCTTCGGGATCGACCGGGGGCGAAAAATACCGGCCGTCCAGTGCCGTTACATAGACGCGCTCGAACAGACTGTCGACTGCATGGACGACACCCTGGGCCGTGATGACGCGTATCTGGTCGACGAGGTCGTCCTCTGCGTAGGCGGGTAGATGAAGGATCGTCGTGCCTACCTGCAGCAGGTTATTGGCCAGTTTGATCTCGACCTCCCCGAGGCGGGTGGCGTCGAGTTCCCAAGTGGATGCCTGGGGCAGTCGGGGATTGGCGCCGGCCAGCGCGCCTGGCGTGGTCAGCCGTAGTGTCATGCCCGGGCTCAGGTGGACAAGGTACGTGGAGCCTTGGCCTGTCAGCACTTCGATACCGGTCTGCTCAACGGCTGGCGTGAGCATCGCGCAGGTGGCCTGGTTGCCCATGGGATGGGGCTTCTTATCCAGGGGCTGGAGAAACGCGTAGTGCTTTCTGGTCGGCGTGAGTGAAAGGGGAGCTTGTGTCTTCCATTGCACCGGATCCTTGTCGATGAATCCCTTATTCAGCAACCGCGCGGGGTCGGGGGTGGGGATGGCCAGGCGGTAGGAGGCGCCGTCGCGCATGATCAGGATAAACGTGTGCTGCGAATCCAATGCGGAAAACGCACGTCGCCCGCTGGTCTTTGTCCGCGCGCTGTAGCGCTCATCGGAACGGGCCAGGTTGTTCAGGACGACACGGCGACTGCCAAAATCCAGGGTGAGACCGCACTCACCATATTTCACCGTGTCCCCTCCGTCTTCCTGGATGACATAGGCGTTGTAGTGAGCTTCGACCCGAGTCAGTTCGCTATGGGTATAGTCCAGGTGAAGCGTGGTGCAATACTCACTTTTCTGTCTCACCTTGAGCGTGGTGAATTCAATCAACCGGGAAACGTAGTAGCTCGTGTCCTTATCGTGGGCCACCCAGCGCTCGCTTCGGTCATTGAGGATGGCCGGGTTCCGGGGGATGCCGTGTTGCACCATGACCGCTTCAATGACGAGGGGGCTGTCGTGCTCCAGCGTCTCCGGCAGGTCTGGCACCCAGTGGAAGCCGTCCTTTGTCGTGAAGGTCAGGCGGTTGTTCTGTAAGGCTCTTGGATAGTCCGTATCGGCATAGACATTGTTGAGGGTGACCTTGCGTGACTCCCAGTCATTGCCATCGAAGCACGACGTGATCACCAGGTTGCCCTGCTCGATCACCCAGCTTTCAATCAGGTCGGCGCGCCAGTCCAGGGAAATGACGCTGCTGCCCATGCCGTCCTCGGTGATCGATACGTGGCCGGGTTTGTGGGCGATGACGTAGGCATCGTCCCCAGGCCCGCCGTCGGCGTTGCGGTTGTTGCCGCCGAGAATGAAGATCCGGTCGTCTCCCGCGCCGGCCTCGATGAGATCGTTGCCCCGGGACTTGATGATGTTCGCGCCGGCGCTGCCCTTGATGACATGGGTGCCGCCCTCAAGGATTTCCACATGTTCGATGCCTTCAAGAAGCGCGTGGCGATGCTGTCCGCTTTCGCTCTTGGGATCTTCCTGAGTGATGATGGACGCCTGCCCCGCCTCCAGGTCGATGTGATAACCCAGTCGCGGCACCTGGCCATGGCCGGGATTGCCGGCCAGTATCAGCGTGTCGTTACCCGAACCACCTGCCAGCCGGTTCGGCGCAGGTACTTCGTCTCCCGGGGCAATGGATGTCGAGCCTTCGAAAACGAATACATCGTCTTTCGCGCCGCCCCTCAGCCGCTTGACGCCTGACCCGTAGTGGAAAACGTTCGGCTTGTTTTCTACCCCGAAAACCGTGTCATTGCCGCCGCCGATATACCAACGGATGCCTTTGTGCTCCGCCGCCGCTTCGATGACTGCGCCAGGCGTTTCGAGCGTGACGCCTTGGCGGGCATCAATCCAGTCATCGCTGTCCTTGATTTTCGGGCGCGTGTTCGTTGCCTGATACTTTTCGCCGGTCCACCAGTTCCAAGTGTTATAGGTCACTTGCTCGAGTTCCACGGTGAATCGACCGTTCACGATCGCCTCGGTGCTGTCTTTCAACGGGCCCTTGAGCAAGTTCAAGGCGTTGGCCCGCAGTTGCCTGGTGTGTTCGGCGGTCGCCTTGGCGAGGGTGTAGCGCTCCTGGATATCGTCGTCAGGGCTGATTGTCCAGAAGGCGAACCAACCCGTTCGCAGGCGCTCGTGGGCACTGAGGGTTATGTAGTCGTCGATCTCATCGACCTGGCGAATCGCCCCCCAGACCTGTGACCCGACCACCAGGATAAGCCCGGCGGCAAGGCCCACCGGACCGGCTGAACTGAAGCCTGCCAGCGCGGCCAAGCCGATGGTCAGGGTCATCGCGGCGCTGGTGACACTCAAGGCGGCGCTGACGTAATGATCGGTGGCCGCTTTGCCACTCGCGTTGGCGGCGGCCTTGAAAGCGTCAACTGCAGAGACGATATCGAAAGGCAGGGTCAACACGCTGGCAATCAGCCCGCTTCCCCGGGCCAGTCGAGTCGCGAAGGTGGTTTTCGCGAAATCCCCCAGGGAGCGCTGACCGGCCCGGATCATTTGCGTGGCTTGTCGGGTCACCAGCGCTTCGACGCCCAAGGAAGCCACTTCGGCGGCCACGCTGGCGCCGTTGAACAGGGTCTGGTAGTCGTCCTTGTTGCGGATGGCGTCTTGCAGGCCGCGCAGGCCGCTGTAGATTCCGAAGGCCTGGAGTCCCAGGCCGGTGGGGATGAGGATCTGGCTCTTGGTCTTGTTTACCCAGTTCAGTGAAGTCTGGGCAAACTGATGAGGGTCGAGGCCCTGTGCAGACTTCAGGAGTTTTTCCAGGATATTGTGATAACTGCCCGCTTCAGTCTGTACTGCAAGGTTGGCTCTTAATAATGGACGCGCAGCGCGTGAGCGTTGGCTGGCTATTTCAAAAAGCAATGTCGGCAAGCGGTAGTCGTTTGCATCGGCGGTCAGTTTTATATGAGTTTCGACATCCGCCGCATTGAACTGCAGTGAGTCCAGGAAAAAACGACTGGCGATGCGAAAGAAACTGTTTTCACCGTTCAATACCTGACCGTCAGTGGTTGCACCCAGTGCATTCAGGGCGGAGCGGGTCACGGCTACGGAGCCGATCTGGAGCGGGCCGTAAAGTTTGTCGACGACTTCGAGTTGGGCTTGCCGGTGCTTGTGTTCCGGATTGAGTTGCGATTGATCGGCAACTTTGAAGTCGAGCGTCTCGATCGTATGCTCATTGGCCTGAAAGACAATATCGCTAATGACGACACCCCGGTCGTCAGTAGCGGAAGAGGGCGCTATAAGTTGGGCCATTGTGAACTTCCTTGTTCAACGATGTTTGAATTGGCCCTCTATGTAAGGTGTTTTCCCGAGTGCTGTATATCGATGGGTTGTTGCGATGTTTTGCGAATGCCGCACACAAAGGCATTCGCAAAGCCGAGGGCTCAGTGGGTGGACATTAAGGAGGCTGCACCCGCGCCGCCAAACAGGCCCGCGCTGATCCGGTTGAACCAGCTCTGGCCCTTGCCGGTGCGCAGATAGCGCGCCGCGCCGTGGGCGCCGAGGCCGTAGGCCAGTTTGCAGAGCAGGTCGAGTACGGTCCAGGTGGCGATCATGATCAGCAGTTGCGGCAGGAAGGGTTGTTCGGCGCTCAGGAACTGCGGCAGGAAAGCGGCAAAGAACAGGATGTCTTTCGGATTGCTGGCACCCAGCACGAACGCCCGGCCGAACAACGCGCGGAAACGTGGCACCGCGGCGGCCTGGGGCACTTCGGCGCCTTGGGCAGGTTGCCGCGACTGCTGCCAGCTCTGCCAGGCCAGGTAGAACAGGTACAGGGCACCGACGATTTTCAGGGCGCTGAACAATTGTTCCGACGCCAGCAACAACGCACCGAGCCCCAACGCCGAGGCACTCAGCAGGCAGATCGACGCGATCACCCCACCGAGGAATGCCGGGTACGAGCGACGCAGGCCGTAGTTCAGGCTGTTGCCGATCATCAACAGCGACAGCGGGCCGGGGATAAGGATCACCACCAAGGCGGCGCCACTGAACAACAGCCAGGTTTCCAGATTCATTGCTTTGCTCCTGATGGACAAAAGCCTCACCCAAGGGGTGAGGCGGGGTGGATACGGTATCGCTTACAAGAAGATGAACTTGGCGATGAAGATCGCGCAGAGCACCCACAGGCTGACGGAAATTTCCTTGTGTTTACCGGTGCCGGCCTTGAGCACCACATAGGTGATGAACCCCAGGGCGATACCGTCGGCGACCGAGAACGTCAGGGGCATCATGATGGCCGTGACGATGGCCGGAATGCTGTCGGTCGGTTCGTCCCATTCGATATGGGCCATGCCGCCCATCATCAGCATGGCCACGTAGATCAACGCCCCGGCCGTGGCATAGGCCGGGATCATCCCGGCCAGCGGTGCGAAGAACATGGCGGCAATAAATAGCACACCGACGGTCACGGCGGTAAGCCCCGTGCGGCCACCAGCGGCCACACCGGCGGCACTTTCCACGTAGCTGGTCACCGGCGGCACACCGACCATGGCGCCGAATACGCTGGAGGCGCTGTCGGCTTTCAAGGCGCGGGACAGGTTCTCGATCTTGCCATCGGCTTTCACCAGCCCGGCGCGCTGGGCAACGCCCATCAAGGTGCCAGCGGTGTCGAACATGTGCACGAACAGGAAGGCCAGCACCACGCTGATCATGCTGACATTGAACACCCCGGCCACGTCCATCGCCATCCAGGTCGGGGCCAGGCTGGGTGGGGTCGACATGACGCCGTTGTACTGCACCAACCCCAGGCCCCAACCGGCCAGGGTCACGGCGATGATGCTGATCAGGATCGCCCCGAACACGCGGTGATAACTGAGCACGGCGATCATCAGGAAGCACACCGCAGCCAACAGCGGACCGGGCTCACGCAACGAACCGAGCTTGATCAGGGTCGCGGGGCTGTCGACGATGATCCCGGCGGTTTTCAGGCCGATCAGCCCGAGGAACAACCCGACCCCCGCACCCATGGCGAACCGCAGGCTCACGGGAATGCTGTTGAGCAGCCACTCGCGCACCCGTGACAGGGTCAGGATCATGAACAGCACACCGGAAATGAACACCGCGCCCAACGCGGTTTCCCAGTTGTAGCCCATGGTCCCGACCACGGTGTAGGTGAAGAAGGCGTTCAGGCCCATGCCCGGTGCCAGGCCCACTGGCCAGTTGGCGTACAGGCCCATCAACAGGCAGCCCAGGGCGGCGGCGATGCAGGTGGCGACGAACGCGGCACCGTGATCGATGCCGGCGTCGGCCATGATGTTGGGGTTGACGAAGATGATGTAGGCCATGGTGATGAAGGTCGTCAGGCCGGCAATCAGCTCGGTCTTCACCGTGGTGCCATGCAAGCTGAGTTTGAAGAGGCGTTCCAGCCAGCCACTGCGTAGTGGCGGCGAGAGGTCCAGCGTCCGGGCTTCGGGTTTGCGGCTTTCCACAGCGAGTACTCCTCAAGAGTCTTATTGTTATTTCCAGCACCGCAAACGCCCTGGGGTGGCTGCGATGCGCTGAGGCAGGTAAGGCTGGCGAAGTATGTTGACCTGTTGGTCAGGAACTCGCACGAAGCGAATTATGCTTTTGTATACAAATAATGCAAATAATGTTTTCTGTATTGTCGACGAAATGTCTGGCGATAGGGATATATCGCCCTTGCGGGC
>NZ_JACNDD010000175.1:0-13119 GCF_017351395.1 Pseudomonas sp. FW305-28 | reverse complement strand
CCTGGATAATCACCCCGAATACATAAAAAACGGTGGGAGCGAGCTTGCTCGCGATGACGGTGTATCAGCCAACATTTCTGTCACTGACCTACCGCTATCGCGAGCAAGCTCGCTCCCACAGGGTTTCCATGAGGCAGGCGCCTCAGGCGATATCCCGCAACTCCCGCCGCAGGATCTTGCCCACTGGGGTCATCGGCAATGAATCCCGCAACACGATGTGCTTGGGAATCTTGTAGCCGGTGAAGTTTTCCTTGCAGTAGGCCTTGAGTTCTTCGAGGCTGACCCCGGCCTCACGCGCCACCACGAACAGCTTCACCGCCTCCCCCGAACGCTCGTCCGGCACGCCGATCACCGCGCAGTTGGCCACCTTGGGATGGGCCATCACCACGTCTTCGATCTCGTTGGGGTACACATTGAAACCCGAGACGATGATCATGTCCTTCTTGCGGTCGACGATGCGCACGAACCCGTCCGGGTCGATCACCGCGATATCGCCAGACTTGAACCAGCCCTCGCTGTCCAGCACTTCGGCCGTGGCCTCGGGCTTGTTCCAATAGCCTTTCATGATCTGCGGCCCCTTGATGCACAGCTCGCCGCGCTCGCCCAGGGGCTGCTCGAGGCCATCGTCGTTGATCACTTTCATCAGCGTACCTGGCACCGGCATCCCCACCGTGCCCAGCCGAGACTTGCCACCGTAAGGATTGGCACTTGCCACCGGTGAGGTTTCGGTCAGGCCATAGCCCTCGGTAATGCCGCAACCGGTGAGCTGCTGCCAGCGCTCGGCGGTGGCCTTGATCAACGCGGTGCCGCCGGAGTTGGTGACCTTGAGGTGGGAAAAATCCAGGGTCTTGAAATCCGGATGGTCCATCAACGCCACGAACAGCGTGTTGAGCCCCAGCAACAACGAGAAACGCCAGTTCTTCAGTTCCTTGATGAAGCCGCCGATGTCCCGTGGATTGGTGATCAGCACGTTGTGGTTGCCGGTCACCATCATGCACATGCAGTTCGCCGTGAACGCATAGATATGGTACAGCGGCAGAGGCGCGATCATGACCTCCTGGCCTTCGCGCAGCAGCGGCTGGCCGTCCTCGCCGAGCTGCCCCAGGCAGGCCCGGGCCTGTTGCATGTTGGCCACCAGGTTGCCGTGGGTCAGCATCGCGCCCTTCGCCAACCCGGTGGTGCCACCGGTGTATTGCAATACCGCAATATCGTCGAGGCTGACGTTCAGCGGCTTGATGCCCTGGCCGCGTCCGAGGCGCAAGGCGCTCTTGAAGGAAATGGCCTGGGGCAGCGAATAGGCCGGGACCATTTTCTTGACCTTGCTCACCATCGTGTTGACCAGCCAGCCCTTGGCGGTGGGCATCAGGTCGCCCATCTTCGCTTCGATCAGGTACTGCAGGTCTGTATCGGGCAACACCTCCTGGACTTTCTGCCCGAACATGTTCAGGTACACCAGCGCCCGGGCACCGGAGTCCTTGAACTGATGACGCATTTCCCGCGCGGTATACAGCGGGTTGGTGTTGACCACGATCAGCCCGGCGCGCAAGGCACCGAACACGGCGATCGGGTACTGCAGGATGTTAGGCATCTGCACCGCGATACGATCGCCAGGCGCCAGGTCGGTATGGGTTTGCAGGTAGCCGGCGAAGGCCGCGCTGTAGCGCTCGAGCTCGGCATAGGTGAGGGTCACCCCCATGTTGCTGAACGCCGGACGGTCGGCAAATTTCTTGCAGGAACGCTCGAACACCTCGATCACCGACTTGTAGGTCCCCAGGTCGACATCCAGGGGCACGCCGGCCGGGCGTTTGTCATTCCAGAAATCAGGCTGCATTGTTTTTGTCCTCTTTACCTGAGCATGTCCGGGCCGCGTCTGTATCGCTTGCAGAGGCGGAGCTCTTGGGACACTAGCAGCTATGGCCAATCAGGCAAATATGGCAACCTGCGTCATAGATTGTGTGAATCTTCTTGCCATGGTGTGGCCTGATCAGGCGAGACGCAACGGATGCGCTATACAATGCAGCGACGCTGCGTCTGACTTTGTGCAAAGGAATCGCCATGATCCACCAAACGTTCTGGCTGACCGCGACCGACCATAGCCGCCTGTTCGTCAACCAGTGGCTGCCCGAAACCGCCCCGTTGGCGGTGATCATGCTGGCCCATGGCATGGCCGAACACAGCGGCCGCTACGCCCGCCTGGCCCAGGCGCTGTGCGACGAAGGCTATGGTGTCTATGGGATGGACCTGCGCGGCCATGGCAAGACCGGCGAGGGAGCGACTCTCGGCCACTTTGCCGACGAGGATGGCTGGGCCAAGGTCGTGGGTGATTTGGCCAGCCTCAACCATCACATCGGCCAGCAGCACCCGGATACGCCCATCCTGCTGCTGGGCCACAGCATGGGCAGCTACATCGCCCAGGGTTACCTGCTGCATCACAGCGCCAGCCTGCACGGGGCGATTCTCAGCGGTTCGAACTTCCAGCCGGTGGTGCTCTATCGCAGCGCTCGCCTGATCGCCCGCTTCGAACGCCGGCGCCAGGGTGCGACGGGGCGCAGTGCCTTGATCGAGTGGTTGTCGTTCGGCAGTTTCAACAAGAAATTCAAACCGACCCGTACCCCCTTCGACTGGCTCAGTCGCGATCCGGCCGAAGTCGACAAATACGTCCACGACCCGCTGTGCGGCTTTCGCTGCACCAATCAACTGTGGGTCGACCTGCTCGGCGGCTTGCAGCAAATCAGCAAAGCGTCCAATCTCGCCCAGATCGATCCGGGCCTGCCCTTGCTGGTGATCGGTGGCGAATGTGATCCGGTGAGCGAAGGCAAGCGTCTGAAGGATCTGGCCGACGCCCTGCGCGACGCCGGCAGCCAGCACCTGCAATTGACGATTTACCCGCAGGCCCGGCACGAATTGTTCAATGAAACCAACCGCGATGAAGTGACCGCCGACGTGCTGGCCTGGATTGCCCAGGCCCTGGACCACAAGCGGCCGCCACGCAGCGAGTAGGCTTGCAGCGTTTTCCTTTATTCCACAGGATCTGAAACAGATGACCCAGGTTACCAACACCCCTTACGAAGCCCTCGAAATCGGCCAGACCGCCAGCTACAGCAAGACCGTCGAGGAACGCGACATCCAGCTGTTCGCAGCGATGTCGGGCGATCACAACCCGGTGCACCTGGACGCCGAATTCGCCGCGGCGAGCATGTTCAAGGAGCGCATCGCCCACGGCATGTTCAGCGGTGCGCTGATCAGCGCAGCGGTGGCGTGCGAGCTGCCTGGGCCGGGCACGATCTATATCGGCCAGCAGATGAGCTTCCAGAAACCGGTGAAAATCGGCGACACCCTGACCGTGCGCCTGGAGATCCTGGAAAAGATGCCGAAGTTTCGCGTACGCATCGCCACCCGCGTGTTCAACCAACGCGACGAGCTGGTGGTGGACGGCGAAGCCGAAATCCTCGCCCCACGCAAGCAGCAGACCGTGACCTTGCCGACGTTGCCGGCGATCAGCATTGGCTAACAGCTTCTGCGTGACCTTGTGGGAGCGAGCTCGCTCGCGATGAGGTCGGACAGTCGACCTCGATGGAGAATGTCCGGCCGCCATCGCGAGCAAGCTCGCTCCCACAAGTTATTGCTGGCCCTCCTGCACCTGCACGCTCGCCGTCATCCCGGCGCTCAGGTTCACGCCCTCCGGCACCTTGTCCAACTTGATCCGCACCGGGATCCGCTGGGCCAGGCGCACCCAGTTGAAGGTCGGCTCCACCTCCGCCAGCAACTGCGCATCGGGGTTGGTGTTGCGGTCGGTAATGCCGCGGCTGATGCTTTCGACGTGACCCTCCAGCGCATGGCCGGCACTCATCAGCCAGATCTTGACCGGATCGCCCACACGAATCCTGGGCAATTTGGTTTCTTCGAAATAGGCCTGCACATAGAACGTCGAGTCGTCGATCAGCGCCATGACCGGCTGCCCGGCATTCACGTAGTTGCCTTCGGCCAGGCGCAGGTTGGTGATGTGGCCGCTGCGGGGGGCCAGGACCTGGCTGCGGGCCAGGTTGAGCTCGGCGACCTTGGCCTCGGCCTGGGCTTCGCGCAGTTCGCCGCGGGCGATGCCGGCGTTGATCTGGGCGTTTTCCCGCAGTTCGGCACTGATGGCCTGGGGCCCCAGGGCGGCGCGGCGACTGGCTTCGTGTTCGCGCAGGCTCAGTTGCTGCTGGCGTGTCTGGACCACGGCCCGGGCCTTCTCCACCGCCGCCTCGAAACGCTCGCGGTCGATGCTCAACAATAGATCACCAGCCTTGACCTGCTGGTTATCCACAGCCTTGAGCTCGCGCACCCAGCCCGACACGTCGGGTGCGATCACCACCACGTCGGCGCGGATCCGCGCATCGCGAGTCCAGGGCGTGAGCATGTAGTACTGCCACAGGTGAAAGCCGGCGAAGATCGCCACGGCCACCATGCACAGCGTGACGGCGACACGTACGGAAGTACGCATGTTCAACTCCTATAGCGGCCCGAGGACCACGGTAATGACAGTCAGGACACAGACATACAGGGCGCAGTCGAACAAGGCTTCATGCCAGATCCAGCGCCCGGCCGGCACCAGGCTGAGCAACAGGCGCAGTGCGCCGGTCACCAGCAACGCCAGCACCACATAAATCAGGAACGGGCTGAGCAACACCCCGCCAATCGACCACTCACGCAAGCCCATGGCTGTGCTCCCGTCGTTCAGGTTCGTGCTGGCTGCACCAGGCGCGCCAGCTGTTTTGCAATTGCACCACCGCACCCTGGGCCAGCTTCAGTGCATCGCTGGGCGGCTGGGTCGACAACACGTTCAGGAACTCGGCGCTCGCCGGGGCCAGCGCATCGGCCTGGTCACCGGCCGGACCACGCTCGAGCACCTGCTCCAGCGCTTCGAAATAATGGCGCTGCGCCCGGGTATCGGGCACTTGGGCGACGGCCAGGCTCAGGCGCAAATGCAACAGCTCATCGCCGATGTCCAGGCCAAGCAAACCATCATCCCAACGGCTGCGCGACTGCACCGGCAGTTCAGGGTAATGCCTGGCGAGCTGCAACAGCCGGTCGGCCATGCGCCCGCCGAACCAACTCTCGGCCCCCGGCAGGCGGCGATGGGTCAGGCGCACCAGATCGTGAAGGGTCGCGGCCAGCAGACGGCGGCTGTGCCAGGCCGGGTTGCGCAAAATCAGCAGATTGAAGGCCAGCACCGCAGCACCCACACCGATCATCATGGCCTGGGCGTTGTTGAAGAACGCCGCGACGTCGTATTTCATGGCATTGAGCGGTGAAATCAACACCACGAAATGCAGGCAGAACGACGTCGCCGTGGCGAAGATCTGCGGCTTGGCCATGCCCAATGCCCCGAAAAACAACGGCACGCCCATGGCCAGGCACAGCATCGCGAAACTGCTCCATTGCGGTAGCACGAGTTCGCCGATCACGAACGCCGTCGGCACGGCCAAAAAGATGCCCCGCAGAAAACTCATGCCGATCTGCGCGCCGTTTTCGCGACTGGCGAACAGGCTGCACACCACACATGTCAGTACCAGCGCACCCGATGCGGCGGGCCAGGCGGTCGCCAGCCAGAAACAGGCCACCGCCAGGAATGCCAGGGCGCTACGCGCACCGAAGACCATGGCCAGGGACAAGTCGCGATGGGGCGTCAAGGTGCGGGGTGGATCCGCCGCCTCCCTGCCCTCCTGCACCGCCGTCAAGGCGGCGCAGGCGGCCAGGGCGGTATCGAGCAACAAGGCGAACCGCGCCAGGCAGTAACTCTGCGCCGCGCTGATCTGCGGGTCGTGGGACGCATCCCATACCCGAGGGCGCAAGGCTTGCAGGGTCGCACTGTCGGCATCGAGGGCTTGCTGCACCTCGTTCATCCACGGCTGGAGCGCCACAGCTTCCTCAGGGTCAAGCTGCTTCCACTGCCGGCGCACCGAGCGCGAGATGCGCAGCAGCATCAGCAGTTTCTGGCTCAAGCCGCTGATGGCCCGGGCTCGCTGCCGACCACGGCTGCCTTCGAACCAGGCATGTTCGCGCTGGGCATCCACCGCGACGATCCTGCCCAGAATTTCCAGCAACCCTTTACGGGCCTGGGCATCGCCCGCCAGGGTCGCACGGGCTGCCTGCATGCCACTCTGCCAGGCAGCCAGGGCCTGACCGGCCAGTTGCCGCTCGACCCGCAACGGCCAGAGCAAGGCACTGGCCGCCGTGGCACAGACGATGCCCAGGCTGATCTCGGTGCAGCGCGCCACCGCTTGGTCGAACACCCCCAGCGGATGGGAAATGGCCGGCAAGGCAATGATCGCCACCGTGTAGCCGGCCAACACGAATGAATACGACCAGGCACTGCGCAGCAGCGTCGAACAGGCCGTGCACAGGCCCAGCCAGAGCGCCAAGGCCAGCAGAAACAACCAGGGTGCCTGGGCAAACAGCCCCATGAACACCACCGACATGACGGTGCCCACCAACGTGCCGACCAATCGCGCCAACCCTTTCTGCACCACCATCCCGGACAGTGGCTGGGCGACGATGATCGCCGTCATCAGCGCCCACGACGGCTGCTCCAATCCCCAGCGCAACGCCAGCCATAACGCCAGCCCGGCGCCCAGCACGGTCTTGATGGCGAACTGCACAGCGAGGCGGTCGGGGGCGAATAAGGCCTGGAAGGTAATGGGCACGCGAAAAACTCTTTGGGGGACGCAATAACGATAGATGCAATAAAGGGTGATGGGCGGCGCAATTATTAGCTAGCTAACTATTCGAGTCCAGAGCTGTTTGGCAGGAAATAAAACAAAAACGCCTTGTGGTGAGGGAGCTTGCTCCCGCTGGGTTGCGCAGCGACCCGCGTTTTGGGGCTGCTGCGCAGCCCAGCGGGAGCAAGCTCCCTCGCCACGGGTAAATCTTCGCCAAAAAAAACGCCAGGCAGGCTGGCGTTTTTTTGTGTTGGCTGCGTGTTTAACTCTGGGCACGCGCCTGGTTACGCAGAGCCTTGACCTGGTCATGGTTGCGTTGCACGCCATGGTACTGACGCTCAACCAGGTCACGAATGCCCACCAGGTTGTGCTTGTTGATCTTCTCGATGGCCTCTTTGTAGGCCTTGAGGGCGTGATCTTCACCCCGCTCGGCTTCGTTGAGCACCGCTTCTTCGTCCTTGCCGGTGAACATGGATTTCACGTCTACCCAACGACGGTGCAGGTCACCGGCGACGCTGGTGGACGTTTCCGGATCACCGCCCAACGAACGAACGGCGGCTTGCAACTCGGCTGCCGCGGTGGCGCAATCGGCGGAGCGCTGGACGAACAGCGTCTTGAGTTCTGGATGCTTGATGTCTTCAGCGCAGGTCTTGAACCCTTCCTGGCCATCCTTGCTGGTCTCGATCAGGTCGTTCAAGACGGAGATGGATTCTTTGTTGATGTCAGTCATTTTTCAGTTCCTTTGCTGGTGAATAAAAAACCTGCAAGGGATATTGCATCAGCCATGCCAGCCATCAATCCCAATAAAATAACTTAAAAATCAACTAGTTAATAAACAACCTGAAATCTGTATCCGCGCTATTTGCATGATCTGTCATTTGGCCTGCATGCAGAATGCCTGTATTTTCAAGGCAGGTTTGAATCAAGACGAATGCCATGAATCCGGAAAAGCTCGAGTTGCTCGTCACGCGTCAAATGCCCTTTGGTAAGTACAAGGGCCGAATCCTTGCCGACCTGCCGGGTCAATACCTGAACTGGTTCGCGCGCGAGGGTTTCCCCCACGGTGAACTCGGCGGTTTGCTGGCATTGATGCAGGAAATCGATCATAACGGTTTGTCCGACCTGCTGGACCCGCTGCGCGCCAAACATGGCCTGCCCAAACCTCGCCATTGACTGACTGAGACCCGCCATGCCCGAGAACACGCTGCGCGCCCACGATGAAGCCTTCTGGCGAACCTTTGTCGACCGCTACGACATCGATCCCAACGGGCCACTCAACCTGGAAAACGGCTACTTCGGACGCATGTCCCGCACCGTGGTGGAGGAATACCAGCGCAACATCGAGTTCATCAACCGCGGCAACTCGGTGTATGTGCGCCAGCAGTTCGACCAGGAACACGGCGAAGCCATTCGGCGACAGGTGGCCCGGCTGATCCACACCTCCCCCCAGAGCGTGGCGTTGGCCAACAGCGCGGTGGATGCCCTGCAAACCTTGATTCGCAACTACAACGGCCTCAAGCCAGGCGATCAAGTGCTGATCTGTGACGTGGAATATGCCTCGGTCAAAAGCGCCATGCGCTGGCTGGCCCGCCAACGTGGCGTGGAGGTGATCGAAATCGTCCACCAGCACCCCGCCAGTTTCGACAGCCTGGTGAGCACTTACCGCGAAGCGTTCATTCGCTACCCTCGCCTCAAGCTGATGACGCTGACCTACGTCAACCACCTGACCGGGCTGGTGATGCCGGTCCAGGCCATTGCCGAGAACGCTCGGGAGTTTGCCGTCGATATCATCCTCGACGGTGCCCACGCCCTGGGCCAGATCGATTTCGACCTGAAGAAGCTCGGGATCGAATTTGCCGGGTTCAACCTGCAGAAGTGGATCGGCGGCCCGCTCTCCCAGGGTTTCCTGTACATCGCCCCGCAGCGGTTGGCCGACATCGACCCGGACATGGACGAAGACAACTACCCCGCCACCGACATCCGCTCGCGCACCCCCCACAGCACGCCCAATATCCCGGCCTTGCTCACCCTGCCCCTGGTCTTCGAAGAACACCGCAGCCTGGGCGGCGCCTTGGCCAAAGGCCCGCGCCTCTGCTACCTGCGCGACCTGTGGGTGAATGCCGTGCGCGATGTACCGGGCATCGAGGTGATGACCCCGGATGACCGACGGCTCTATTGCGGTATCACGGCGATGCGCTTCACCAACCAGGCCGATCAACAGGCGATGGCCGCTCGATTGCTCGATGAGCATGGGATTTTCACCGTGGTGCGCCCTACCAGTGTCGGGCCATGCATCCGCATTACCCCAGGGTTG
Source organism: Pseudomonas sp. FW305-28 (assembly GCF_017351395.1). NCBI lineage: Bacteria > Pseudomonadati > Pseudomonadota > Gammaproteobacteria > Pseudomonadales > Pseudomonadaceae > Pseudomonas > Pseudomonas sp. FW305-28. The sequence goes on along the minus strand of NZ_JACNDD010000175.1, from coordinate 4,104 downwards.
ATTACCTTGGCGAGTGATATCGAGCGGTTGGCCGAGGCGCTGATCCATCTGAGCCGTACCTAGATCCCTGGCCACAGGAAATCTGTGCCAGCATAAAAACCCAGGCAAAAAAAACGGCGCGCCGACCAAGCGCACCGTAAAACCGTAGAACACCCAACGAGGTTCGGTAAAACAATCAGTCCAGCAGCGCCAAGGCCTCGGCGGTGCATTCCTGAATGCGGGCCCAGTCGCCGTTCTTGATCCACTCCGGATCAAGCATCCAGCTTCCGCCCACGCACATCACGTTTTTCAACGCCATGTAGCTCTTGATGTTGGCAGGGCTCACGCCGCCGGTCGGGCAGAACTTCACTTCGCCGAACGGGCCGCCCAAGGCCTTGATGGCCGCGACGCCACCGCTGACTTCGGCCGGGAACAGTTTGAAGCGGCGATAGCCCAGGCTGTAGCCTTCCATGATGCCCGAGGCATTGCTGATGCCCGGCAACAAGGGAATGGAGCTGTAGACGCTGGCTTCGAGCAGGTCACGGGTGATGCCCGGGGTGACGATGAACTGCGAACCGGCCGCCTCGGCGGCGTCCAGCATGTGGCGGTCGAGCACCGTGCCGGCGCCGGTCACCAGTTCCGGACGCTGCTCGCGCAGCACCTGGATGGCCTTGAGACCGTGTTGGGAACGCAACGTCACTTCCAGCGCCGTCAGGCCACCGGCGGCCAGGGCATCGGCCAGCGGCAGGATGTCCTGTTCACGGGCGATGGTGATCACCGGCAGGATCCGCGCCTTGGCGCAGAGGCTGTCGATCAGGGCAACTTTGTCCGCCATGGAAACGGTCGGGGATGGGTTTGTCATAGCGGCTGATCCTTGGTTCATGGGCACCAGTAAATCTCTAACGTAGGTTGCAAAAACGCACGGATCGGCATTTCGGCGACATCGTCACCTGCCACCGCAGCGTTCAGGGTGGTCAATTTCGACTGACCGGAAATCGACAACACTTTGTGTTGCGCCGAAGCCAGCAAGGCGCGGCTCATGGTCAAGCGCTGGTGCGGCACGGTCGGTGCCAGCATCGGCCAGCAGCGGCGTGCGCCATTGGCGTCCAGGGCTTGGGCCAGGTTCGGGCTGCCGGGGAACAGCGAAGCGGTATGCCCGTCATCGCCCATGCCCAATACCAGCACGTCGATGGGCGGCAGCTCGGCCAGCAAACGATCGGCCTGCTCGGCCGCCGCTTCCAGGTGAGCGCTGGCGCTGTAGAGGCTCAAGAACTGGGCCTTGGCCGCCGCACCTTGCAACAGGTAACGCTTGAGCAAGCCAGCGTTGCTGTCGGCGTGTTCAACCGGCACCCAGCGCTCATCGGCCAGGCTGACCACCACCTTGGACCAGTCCAGCGCCTGCTTGGCCAAGTGCTGGAAAAACGCCACCGGGCTGCGGCCACCGGACACCACCAGGGTCGCCGTGCCGCGGGCATCGATCGCATTGCGCAACTGCTCGGCCACGTTCAGCGCCAGGCCTTCGGCCAGCAGCACCGGGTTCTTGAATTCATGGGCGCTGACGCCCTGGGGCAGTTTCACTTCAGATATCGCCATACCATGACCTCCCATCCCGCGTGATCAGTGCAATGGAGCTCATCGGCCCCCAGGACCCCGCCGCATACGGCTTGGGCGCATCGCCGGATTTTTTCCACCCGGCAATCAACTGGTCACACCACGTCCACGCGGCTTCGATTTCATCTTTACGGACAAACAGGTTCTGATTGCCGTTCATGACTTCCAGCAACAACCGCTCGTAGGCATCGGGAATCCGTGCGCTGCGATAAGTGTCGGAGAAGTTGAGTTGCAGCGGACCGCTGCGCAATTGCATGCCCTTGTCCAGGCCCTGCTCCTTGGTCATCACCCGCAAGGAAATCCCTTCGTCCGGTTGCAGGCGGATGATCAGCTTGTTGCTGATCTGCAAACGCTGCTCGGGCGCGAAGATGTAGTGGGACGGTTCCTTGAAGTGGATGACGATCTGCGACAGCTTCTGCGGCATGCGCTTGCCGGTACGCAGGTAAAACGGCACCCCGGCCCAACGCCAGTTGCGGATGTCGGCGCGCAGGGCGACGAACGTCTCGGTGTCGCTCTGGGTGTTGGAATTGGGTTCTTCGAGGTAGCCAGGCACCGACTTGCCCTCGCTGTGGCCGGCGATGTACTGGCCGCGCACCACCTGGGTGGTCAAGCCTTCCGGGCTGATCGGCGCGAGGGCCTTGAGCACCTTGACCTTCTCGTCACGGATGCTGTCGGCGGACAAGTCGGCCGGTGGGTCCATGGCAATCAGGCACAGCAGCTGCAGCAGGTGGTTCTGGATCATGTCCCGCAGTTGGCCGGCCTTGTCGAAATAGCCCCAGCGGCCTTCGATACCGACCTTCTCGGCCACGGTGATTTCCACGTGGGAAATGTAGTTCTGATTCCACTGGGTTTCGAACAGGCTGTTGGCGAACCGCAGGGCGATCAGGTTCTGCACCGTCTCTTTGCCCAGGTAATGGTCGATGCGATAGGTACGGTTCTCCGGGAAGAACTGCGCCACGGCGTCGTTGACCTTGCGCGACGACTCCAGGTCCGAGCCAATGGGTTTCTCCAGCACCACCCGGGTGTTTTCGCTCAAGCCGACCTTCGCCAGGTTCTCGCAGATCGCCCCATACACCGCCGCCGGGGTGGCGAAATAGGCAATGACCTGCTGGGTCGAACCGGCCGCTTCGGCCAGGGCGACATAATCGTCGGCCTTGAGGAAATCCACGTGCAGGTAGGTCAAACGTGCCAGGAAGCGCTCGAGTACGGCTTCGTCCAGGTCTTTTTCGCCAACATAACGGCGCAGCTCGGCGGCGATGAATGCCAGGTGCTGCTGCTCACCGCCGGGCTCACGGGCCAGCGCGATGATCCGCGTGTCCTCGTGCAACAATTGGGCGCCATCGAGCTGGTACAGGGCAGGAAAGAGCTTGCGCAAGGCCAGATCGCCCAACGCGCCGAACAAGGCAAAGGTGCACGGTTCAACCGTAATCGAAGGCATGATGTTTGTTCTTTTATCAAGTTAAACTACAAATACCTTTTTTCAAGGTATCACTCAAGGAAAAATGTAGTAATAACCACAACATTTTTCGAAAATACCGATTCCGAGTGGTGGTCCGTCGGAGCCATCAGTAGGATAGGCCACCGCAAAGGGTCGTATCAAAGACCCGTCTTCCTAGGAATCTTGTATGGACCGCGTGCGAAACTTACTGGAACAGATCCAGAGTCGCCTTGAAGACCTGAACAAGGCCGAACGCAAGGTGGCCGAGATCATCCTGCTCAACCCGCAGCAGGCGACCCGCTTCAGCATCGCCGCCCTCGCCCAGGCGGCTTCGGTCAGCGAACCGACCGTCAACCGTTTCTGCCGCTCGTTCGGCGTCAGCGGTTATCCGGAACTCAAATTGCAATTGGCCCAGAGCCTGGCCAGCGGCGCCGCTTATGTCAGCCGCGCGGTAGAAGCCGATGACAACCCGGAAGCCTATACCCGCAAGATCTTTGGCAGTGCCATTGCCTCATTGGACAGCGCCTGCCAGGCCCTTGATCCCAATTTGATCAGTCGCGCCGTGGACCTGCTGATCCAGGCCCGGCAGATCCACTTCTTCGGCCTCGGCGCCTCCGCCCCGGTGGCCCTGGATGCCCAACACAAGTTTTTCCGCTTCAACCTGGCAGTGACCGCTCACGCCGACGTCCTGATGCAGCGCATGATTGCGTCGGTGGCCCATACCGGCGAGCTGTTCGTGATCATTTCCTACACCGGTCGCACCCGCGAGCTGGTGGAAGTGGCGCGCATCGCCCGGGAAAACGGCGCGTCGGTGCTGGGCCTGACTGCCGAAGGCTCGCCGCTGGCCAAGGCCAGCACCCTGAGCCTGAACATCCCCCTGCCCGAAGACACTGACATCTACATGCCGATGACCTCGCGGATCATCCAACTCACCGTACTGGACGTGCTCGCCACCGGCATGACCCTGCGTCGGGGCGTGGACTTCCAGCCGCATCTGCGCAAGATCAAGGAAAGCCTGAATGCCAGCCGGTATCCGGTGGGGGATGAGTTCAACTGATTCGATCCAGAATCCTCGC
>NZ_JACNDD010000174.1:0-13119 GCF_017351395.1 Pseudomonas sp. FW305-28 | reverse complement strand
CCTCGCCACAAAACCCATCAATGCTCGCCCATCCATCACCTATTGCCTCGATAGCTGGAGTCCACCCGGACAACCCCCTAGAATCGCCGAACCTTCAAGGAGACGATTGCATGCTGATGGTGATTTCCCCCGCCAAGACCCTCGATTACGAAACACCGCCGGCCACCGCGCGCTTTACCCAGCCGCAGTACCTGGATCACTCCCAGGAGCTGATCGAACAGCTGCGCGAACTCTCGCCGGCACAGATCAGCGAGCTGATGCATGTCTCCGACAAGATCGGCGGCCTCAATGCCGCGCGATTCGGCAGCTGGACGCCGGCGTTCACCCCGGCCAACGCCAAGCAGGCGCTGCTGGCCTTCAAGGGTGACGTGTACACCGGCCTCGATGCGCAAAGCTTTGGCGAAGCCGACTTCGACTATGCCCAGCAACATTTGCGCATGCTCTCCGGCCTCTATGGCCTGCTGCGCCCACTGGACCTGATGCAACCCTATCGCCTGGAAATGGGCACGAAGCTGGCCAATGCCCGCGGCAAGGACCTGTACGCCTTCTGGGGCACGCACATCAGCGAATGGCTGAACGAAGCCCTCGCCGACCAGGGCGACGACGTACTGCTGAACCTGGCGTCCAATGAATACTTCTCGGCGGTCAAGCGCAGCGCACTGAAAGCGCGCGTCATCGATACCGAATTCCGCGACTTGAAAAATGGCCAGTACAAGATCATCAGCTTCTACGCCAAAAAGGCCCGGGGCCTGATGAGTCGTTTCGTCATTGAAGAACGCATCAACGACCCTGCGGCACTCAGCCAATTCGATGTTCAGGGCTATCGCTTCAACGCACAACAATCGAGCCAGGACAAACTCGTGTTCTTGCGCGATCACGCTCCCGAATAAGGCATAACCTTATATCGTCCCTGATCGGGGACTTCGATCAAGCCCCGATCGGTCATCTTAGTTCCCCGCCTGTTTCGCCAGTTTCGTGACGTCAATAAATCGCCCCACTCCCCCGCTAACTTTTCTTTCACTCGACACTCGTCAGTTTTTTGCGTAGTGGCACCAAAATTTTTTATCCGTAGTGGCACAAAACTATCTACCCCACCTAACTCCCCATTAACAAAGGATGAAACGGCAAGTGCCATCATATTGAGGGCAGTGCCATCTTCGATAATATTTCGAAAAATTACGAAAATCGCGATGAGCGGATCGGAACTATGTGAAATTGCACGGCTCATACCACCCGTAACGATTCTCACGGAGCGTGTAAGAGATGACTTACATAGGCCGTCGATCCAAGTAACCAAGTTGTCATGGCAATTTAGCGAAACGGTCGCCTATTTGGATCCATCTTATAAAGGACAGGAGATAACGCACCATTACTATCCCCTACAAGGCCAAGGCTGCGCCCCTATAACGTGCTCACCCGAGCACACAAGCTTCTGATTTTGTGGGCTTTTGCCAGGGATCAGAGGTGAGAGACTTTTTGCACGAGCGTTCTTGATTTACAGGGACTGGCTGCATAACAGGGCAGGTCATAACAACTAGGCCGCTTTGCGCACAACTTGAGTGCACTTATTTAGACACTCGGAACTTTGTATGCCTGCACACGGCACTGTGGCGCCTGCATTCCACACTTCCGAGTGCTCGATGACCGCTGAACACTATTAACTCCGGCCATTTAATGGCGTGAAAACAGAGGTAAATGCGATGCGCATTAGCATATTTGGTTTGGGTTACGTCGGTGCAGTATGTGCCGGTTGCCTGTCTGCACGGGGCCATGATGTAGTTGGCGTGGATGTCGCCAAAGACAAAATCGACATGATCAACGCCGGCAAATCGCCAATCGTTGAACCGGGTCTTGGCGAGCTGTTGGCGCAAGGCATTCAAACTGGCCGACTGCGCGGCACGACCAACTTCGCCGAAGCCATTCGCGATACTGACTTGTCGATGATTTGCGTCGGTACACCGAGCAAAAAGAACGGCGACCTGGAACTGAACTACATCGAAGCGGTGTGCCGCGAGATCGGTTTTGTCCTGCGTGACAAGACCACCCGCCACACTATCGTAGTGCGCAGCACCGTATTGCCAGGCACCGTGGCAAACGTTGTCATCCCGATCCTGGAAGACTGCTCCGGCAAGAAAGCCGGCGTCGATTTCGGTGTCGCGGTCAACCCTGAGTTCCTGCGTGAAAGCACCGCGATCAAAGACTACGACCAGCCGCCAATGACCGTTATCGGTGAGTTCGACACCGCCTCCGGTGACGTCCTGCAGTCGCTGTACGAAGAGCTCGATGCGCCGATCATCCGCAAGGACATCGCCGTCGCCGAGATGATCAAGTACACCTGCAACGTGTGGCACGCCACCAAGGTGACCTTCGCCAACGAGATCGGCAACATCGCCAAGGCCGTCGGCGTCGATGGTCGTGAAGTGATGGACGTGGTCTGCCAGGACAAGACCCTGAACCTGTCCCAGTACTACATGCGCCCAGGCTTCGCCTTCGGCGGCTCCTGCCTGCCCAAGGACGTTCGCGCCCTGACCTACCGCGCCGGCGCCCTGGACGTGGAAGCGCCGCTGCTCAACTCGCTGATGCGCAGCAACGAGTCCCAGGTGCAGAACGCCTTCGACATCGTTTCCAGCCACGACAAGCGCAAAGTCGCCCTGTTGGGCCTGAGCTTCAAGGCCGGCACCGACGACCTGCGTGAAAGCCCGCTGGTGGAATTGGCGGAAATGCTGATCGGCAAGGGTTTCGACCTGAAGATCTACGACAGCAACGTCGAATACGCCCGCGTCCACGGTGCGAACAAGGATTACATCGAGTCGAAGATTCCTCACGTCTCGTCCTTGCTCAACGCCGACTTCGACTCGGTGATCGACAGCTCCGACATCATCATCCTGGGTAACCGCGACGAGAAGTTCCGCGCGCTGACCGAAAACGTACCGGAAGGCAAGCAGGTCATCGACCTGGTCGGCTTCATGTCCAAGGCCACCAACCCGAGTGGCCGGACCGAAGGCATCTGCTGGTAAGTCTGTTTGCCGGCCGGGGCATGCCTCGGCCGGCCTTTCGCCTGCCTTAACCCATCGGGCCGCCCACAAGGCCCGCCCGAGATAGAGACGGATGCAGATTATGCACAGGCTAAAGCACGGCCTGCTTCAGGCCGCCGGTTGGCTGTTTTACTTGAGTTTATTGATGGGCATCGCCATGGCGCTGCCCACGTCCACGTTCGACTCCGAATCCAAGGACTTCATCTTCCTGATCGGTGCCGTGGGCATCTGGCGTTACTCCATGGGAGCGACGCATTTCGTGCGCGGCATGATCTTCCTGTACATCGTCTACCCACACCTGCGCCGCAAGGTCCGCAAGCTGGGCAAGGCGGCGGATCCGTCCCACGTGTACCTGATGGTCACCAGCTTCCGGATCGACGCGCTGACCACTGCACAGGTGTATGGCTCGGTGATCCGCGAGGCCATCGACTGCGGGCTGCCCACCACTGTGGTCTGCTCCATCGTGGAAATGTCCGACGAATTGCTGGTCAAGAGCCTCTGGGCCCGCATGAACCCGCCTGCGCGGGTCAAGCTGGACTTCGTGCGTATCCCTGGCACCGGCAAGCGTGACGGCCTGGCCTACGGCTTCCGCGCCATCTCCCGCCACCTGCCGGACGACCGCGCCGTGGTCGCCGTGATCGATGGCGACACCGTGCTCGCCGAAGGCGTCGTGCGCAAGACCGTGCCGTGGTTCCAGTTGTTCGGCAACGTCGGCGGCCTGACCACCAACGAGTTCTGCGAAGTGCGCGGCGGCTACATCATGAGCGAGTGGCACAAACTGCGCTTCGCCCAACGCCACATCAACATGTGCTCCATGGCCTTGTCCAAGCGCGTGCTGACCATGACCGGGCGCATGTCGGTGTTCCGCGCCACCGTGGTCACCAACCCGGACTTCATCGCCGACGTGGAAAGCGACTCGCTGCAACACTGGCGCCTGGGCCGCTTCAAGTTCCTGACCGGCGACGACAAGTCGAGCTGGTTCAGCCTGATGCGCCTGGGCTACGACACGTTCTACGTGCCCGATGCGGCGATCAACACCGTCGAGCATCCGCCGGAGAAGAGCTTCATCAAGGCCAGCCGCAAGCTGATGTTCCGCTGGTACGGCAACAACCTGCGGCAGAACTCCCGGGCACTGGGCCTGGGCATGCGCCGTCTGGGCCTGTTCACCTCGGTGGTGCTGTTCGACCAGCGCGTGTCGATGTGGACCTCGCTGCTGGGCCTGACCGTGGCACTGATCGCCAGCTTCAAGTACGGCACCGCGTTCATCCTGGTGTACCTGCTGTGGATCGGCATCACCCGGTTGCTGTTGACCCTGTTGCTGTCGTGCTCCGGACACAAGATCGGCCCTGCCTACCCGGCGATTCTCTATTACAACCAGATCGTCGGGGCCCTGGTGAAGATCTACGTGTTCTTCCGCCTTGACCAGCAGTCCTGGACCCGCCAGCCCACCTCACTGACCCGTGATCTCGCCAGCTTTCAACGTTGGTTCAACACTTGGTCGTCTCGGACCATGACCTTCTCCGCCGGCAGCATTTTTGTCGCCGTGCTGCTGACGATGGTCTGACCGGACTTGAATGAATTAACTAGGAAATCGCCCCTATGAACACCGCCGTGAATGTCAACGTAGTGCATGAATCCGAAGCCCAGCGCCAACATGCCCGGGTCAAAATCCCGGCCAAGCTGCGCTTCTTCGGCCCCGACCGCACGCCCATGGAAGTCAAGGTCCTGGACCTGTCCGCCGGTGGGCTGTGCTTCAACGCCGGCCAACTGCCGCTCAAGGTTGGCGAGACCTACAAGGCTCGCCTGCAGTTCGTGATCGACAACCTTGGCCTGGCCATGGACGTGGAGTTGCAGATCCGTTCCTACGACCGCCAGACCGGCCGCACCGGTTGCCAGTTCCAGAACCTGGAGCCGCGGGACATCTCGACACTGCGTCACATCATCACCTCGCACCTGGCCGGCGACATCGTCGGTGTCGGTGACGTGCTGGCGACCCTGCAGCGCGACAACTTCACCAAGGCCCGCAAGCAGAAAGACGAAAACGGTGGCATGAGTGCCATGGGTCGCCTGCGCGCCGTGACCTTCAGCCTGGGGGTCTTCGTCGTTGGCCTCGCGGCGTTCGGTTTCATCTTCAAGTCGGTGTACGGCATGTACTTCGTCAGCCACGCCCAGGCCGGCCTGGTGAACGTACCGGGCATGGCCATCACCATGCCGCGCGACGGCACCGTGCAGAGCCTGGTCAAGGCTGACGGTGTGGCCGCCAAGGGCGCCCCGCTGGCGACCTTCAGCACCAGCATGCTCGACGTGCTCAAGGGTCACCTGGACGACAACCAGTTGCAACCGGCCAAGGTCGAGGAGCTGTTTGGCAAGCAAATGACCGGCACCCTGACCTCCCCGTGCGACTGCATCGTGGCCCAGCAACTGGTCGCCAACGGTCAGTACGCCAGCAAGGGCGACGTGATCTTCCAACTGGTCCCACGAGGCACCGAAGCCAACGTCGAAGCGCGCTTCTCCTATCGCCAGTTCAGCGACGTGCGCCCAGGCACCCCGGTCAGCTTCCAGGTCGCCGGCGAAGACACCACCCGTACCGGCAAGATCGTCAGCAGCACCAGCCTGAAAAGTGCCGACCTGTCCTCCGATATCCGTGTGCTGATCCAACCTGACGAACCCCTGGACAGCGCGCTGGCCGGCCGTCCGGTCGAAGTCACCAGCGACCGTGGCCCGAACCTGAACTGGCTGATCGACAAAGCCATGGCCGTCGGTATTTAAGTCGAGGATATGCCCGTGACCACTCCACAAAACAACAATGCACCGCATTCCCTGTGGGAGCGAGCTTGCTCGCGATGGGATCGACGCGGTCTGTCTGGTACACCGAGCGGCCTGCATCGCGAGCAGGCTCGTTCCCACACAGGATATGCGTTGTGTGCTCTGGCGCTGGCAGTCAGTCTCAGCGGCTGTGCCGGCCTGCCCGACCAGCGCCTGGCCAACGAAGCGCTCAAGCGCGGCGACACGGCGCTGGCACAGCAGAACTACCAGCAACTGGCCGACCTGGGCTACAGCGAGGCCCAGGTGGGCCTGGCCGACATCCAGGTGGACAGCCGCGACCCCGAGCAGATGAAAAAAGCCGAGGCGACTTACCGCGCCGCGGCCGATATCTCGCCACGGGCCCAGGCTCGCCTGGGTCGCCTGCTGGTGGCCAAGCCCGGTTCTACCGAAGCGGAAAAACACGAAGCCGAAGGCCTGTTGAAGAAAGCCTTCGCCAACGGCGAAGGTAACACCCTGATCCCGCTGGCGATGCTGTACCTGCAATATCCCCACAGCTTCCCGAACGTCAACGCCCAGCAGCAGATCAGCCAATGGCGCAGCGCCGGCTACCCGGAAGCGGGCCTGGCGCAGATTCTGCTCTACCGCACCCAGGGCACCTACGACCAGCACCTGGATGAAGTCGAGAAGGTCTGCAAGGCCGCGCTGGCGACCACGGACATCTGCTACGTCGAACTGGCCACGGTCTATCAGAAACGCGGCCAGCCGGAACAGCAGGCCGCATTGCTCAAGCAGATGCAGGACGGTCACGCCCGTGGCGTCGTATCTGCCCAGCGCGTGGACAGCGTCGCCCGTGTCCTGGCCGATGCCAGCCTGGGCAAGACTGACGAAAAGACCGCCCAGTCGTTGCTCGAAGGCATCGCCCCTGGCTACCCCGCAGCCTGGGTCAGCCTGGCGCAACTGCTCTACGACTTCCCGGAACTGGGTGACGTCGACAAGATGATGCAATACCTGGAAAACGGCCGCGCCGCCGACCAGCCTCGCGCCGAGCTGTTGCTGGGCAAGCTGTACTACGAAGGCAAGTGGGTCCCGGCCGATGCCAAGGCCGCCGAGGCGCATTTCCAGAAAGCCGTTGGCCGCGAAGTGGCCGCCGATTACTACCTCGGCCAGATCTATCGCCGCGGTTACCTGGGCCAGGTGTACTCGCAAAAAGCCTTGGACCACCTGCTCAAGGCCGCCCGCAACGGCCAGAACAGTGCCGACTTCGCCATTGCCCAGCTGTTCTCCCAGGGCAAGGGCACCAAGCCCAACCCGGTCAACGCTTATGTGTTCAGCCAGTTGGCCAAGGTGCAGAACACCCCGCAAGCCACCGAGCTTGCCCAAACCCTCGAAGCACAATTACCGCCGGAACAACTTGCACAAGCCCAGCGCCTGCTAAAACAAGAGCAGGCCATTCGCGGCGCCATGAGCCCCGATACGCTGGAACTGCAAGCCCTAAAAGAAGATGACGGCGAGGAACCTCTATGAAGCCTTTGAAGCTCAATCCTTTCGTGCAGGCCGGAATTGGCCTGACGTGTGCCCTGCTGTGGTCCTGCCCGACCCTGGCGGCCCTGACCGACACCAAGAATTTCGGCCTGGAAGTGAAGATCACCGGCCAGTCCGAAGACGACCGTGACCTCGGCACCCAGAGCGGTGGCGACGTCAACGGTGTCGGCCTGGACCTGCGTCCCTGGGTCTACGGTGAAAGCGAAAGCGGTGCCTGGAGTGCCTACGCCATGGCCCAGGCCGTGACGTCCTCCGACATCATCGAGACCGACACCCTGCAGCAGTCCGATGGCAGCACCCAGCAAACCGACAGCGGCGATCGCGAAGCCAAGAAAAGCTACCTGGCCATGCGCGAGTTCTGGATCGGCTACCGCGGCCTGACCCCCTACCCGGGCGAGCAGTTGAAGTTCGGTCGCCAACGCCTGCGCAATGACGACGGCCAATGGCGCGACACCAACATCGAAGCCCTGAACTGGACCTTCGACACCACCTTGCTGCGGGCCAACCTCGGCGTGGCCGAACGCTTCAGCGAATACCGCACCGACCTCAAGGAACTGTCCCCCAAGGACAAGGACCGCCTGCACGTCTATGGCGACGTGGGCTACCAGTGGATGCCAGGCCAGTGGGCCGGTATCCGCGCCCACCACTCCCATGACAATGGCAGCCTCGACTACCCGACCCCGGGCGAAGCCACCGACACCCTGGACAAGACCCAGAACGGCGACTTGACCTGGCTCGGCCTGGAAGCCAACAGCGACGCCTACAACTGGCGCAACACCAACACCGTCAACTACTGGGCCAGCATCACCGGCATGACCGGCGACCGCGACACCGTCAACCCGCTCAACGCCGACGGCACGCGCCCGACAGAAGCCAAGCACAGCGACGATGTGGATGGCTGGGCGACCGACTTGGGTATCCGCCTGCGCCTCGACCCGCAATGGCAAGTCGGTGCGGCCTATGCCCGCGCCAGCGAGGACTACGAACAGAACGGCCTGCAAAGCAACCGCTCGAACTTCACCGGCACCCGCTCGCGGGTCCACCGTTTCGGCGAAGCGTTCCGGGGCGAAATGGCCAACACCCAGAGCGCCAGCCTGTTCGGTTCCTGGCAGTTGCGTGACGAATACGACGCCAGCCTGGTGTACCACAAGTTCTGGCGCGTGGACGGTAACAAGCCGGTGGGCAGCAACGGCATCAACGCCGTGGAAAACAACACCGATGACGTGACCGGCGCGATCCTGTCCACCTCGACCCTGCCGCTGCGTGATGGCGACAAGGACCTGGGCCAGGAAGTCGACCTGGTCGTTACCAAGTACTTCAAGCAAGGCCTGCTACCGGCCGCGCTGAGTCAGTCCATTGATGAGCCGTCGGCGCTGGTGCGCTTTCGTGGCGGCGTGTTCAAGCCAGGCGACGCCTACGGCAAAGAGGTCGATTCGTACATGCATCGCGCCTTTGTCGACGTGATCTGGCGCTTCTGATGCGAATGGCCATGGGAGTGCCCGATATGAACCGCTACCTCAGGAACAGCCAGGCGATGAAAGGTTCGATCAGCCTGTTGGTCGCAGCGATGCTGCTGGCCGGCTCGCCGGCGTTCGCCAACGTTGAACCGGTGGTCAAACCGGGCAACGTGGTCAAGGAACTGCAACGGGCCAAGACCTACACCGTCAACAGTGCACCGACCGCACCACTGGAACTGGCCAAGCCAACCCTGCCCGACCTCTCCGGCTACACCGCCGAAGCGGTCGCGGCAAAAATCGTCCGCACCAAGCCCGGCAAGGTCAGCGTGCGCCGGATGATGCAGGAAAACGCCTTGAAGGACTTCATCGGCGGCGACAACAAGATGGCCGAGTGGGTGGTGCGTCAGCACGGTATCCCACAGGCCATCTTCCTCGACGATGGCTACATGAACCTCAAGGACCTGGCCAAGAAGGCGCCCAAGTACATCATCGAAACTTCGCCAGGTGTCTACCTGGCGAAGATTCCGATCGTGGTCGGCCAGAAAGGCATCCTGGAAATCGACAAACAGACCCAGGAACTGCGCCTGTCACAAGAGGGCGGCTCGTTCCTGGTCAACGATGGCCATATGTTCATCCGCGACACCAAGGTCACCGGCTGGCGTGAAAAGGACAACGGCCCCGCCACGTTCCGCTCGCCCAAGGAATTCCGTCCGTTCCTGCTGGCCTGGGGTGGCACCGAGACCTACATCGTCAACACCAAGATGGCGAGTTTCGGCTACGCCAACAGTAAGTCGTACGGGGTGAGTATTTCCCAGTACACGCCGAACATGGCCAAGGTCCTCAAGCGTCCGGAACCGACCGGCTGGATCATCGGTTCCGAGTTCTCGGACATGTGGTACGGCTTCTACTGCTACGAAACCCGCGACTTCGTGGTCAAGGGCAACACTTACAAAGACAACATCGTCTACGGCATCGACCCCCATGACCGTTCCCATCGGCTGATCATCGCCGACAACACCGTCTACGGGACCAAGAAAAAGCACGGGATCATTGTTTCCCGTGAGGTCAACGACAGCTTCATTTTCAACAACCGCAGCTACGACAACAAACTCTCGGGCCTGGTGATCGACCGTAACAGCGTGAACAACCTGATCGCCTACAACGAGATCTACAAGAACCACACCGACGGCATCACGCTCTATGAGAGTGCTGACAACCTGTTGTGGGGCAACAAGGTGATCAGCAACCGCCGCCACGGCATCCGGATTCGTAACAGCGTGAACATCCGCCTCTACGAAAACGTGTCCATGGCCAACGGCCTGACCGGTATCTACGGTCACATCAAGGACCTGTCCGACACCGACCGTGACATCAAGCTCGACCCGTTCGACGCCGAAGTCTCGCTGATCGTGGTCGGCGGCGAACTGGCTGCCAACGGCAGTGGCCCGCTGTCCATCGACTCGCCGTTGAGCGTCGAGCTGTACCGCGTGTCCATGCTCGCGCCGACCAAATCCAGCGGCATCAGCTTCACGGGGATCCTTGGCGAACGCCAGGATGAAATCCTCGACCTGTTGGTGCGCCAGCAGAAAGCCGTGCTGATCGACCCTGTCGAACGCCAGACCGAATTGCGGGACTGAGGATGACCTTTATGAACCCACAGATGATCAAACTTTTGGGCCTGTCCGCCCTGGCTGCCGGCATTCTCGCCGCTGCAAGCGGCGCGCGCGCCGATGAAATCAAGGCACCGAGCTTCACCGCCGAACCATGCTGCAACCTGTGCCCGGCGGCCCATGACGCGAAGAACTACACCACGCGCTACCAGCAGAACTTCACCACGCTGGTGCAGGCCCAGGGCGACTGGCTGTTCCGGACCCAGGAAGACCTGCGCACCGAGTTCAACACCACCCCCGCCGGCTACAAGCGCATGCAACAGTTGCACGATGCGTTCAAGGCAAAAGGCGTCGAGCTGGTGATCGTCTACCAGCCGACCCGGGGCCTGGTGAACCGCAACAAGCTCAACCCACAGGAAAAGGCCGCCTTCGACTACGAGAAAGCCCTGACCAACTACAAATCCATGCTCGGCCGCTTCGCCCAGATGGGTTATGTGGTGCCGGACCTGTCGCCGCTGACCAACGAAAACCTGCCCGATACGCTGCCGGCCCACGATTTCTATTTCCGTGGCGACCAGCACTGGACGCCGTATGGCGCCCAGCGCACGGCCAAGATCGTCGCCGAGAAGGTCAAGCAGATCCCGGCCTTCGCCGACATTCCCAAGCGTGAGTTCGAGACCAAGAAGTCCGGCCGCATGGGCAAGACCGGCACCCTGCACAACATGGCCGGGCAGCTGTGCGGCACCAGCTATGCGATCCAGTACATGGACCAGTTCACCACCGAACCCAAGGGCGAGGCTGGCGACGGCGACCTGTTCAGCGATTCCGGCAACCCGCAGATCACTCTCGTGGGCACCAGTCACAGCGGCAAGAACTACAACTTTGCCGGTTTCCTGGAAGAAGCCATCGGCGCCGACATCCTCAACGTCGCCTTCCCTGGCGGTGGTCTGGAAGGCGCGATGATCCAGTACCTGGGCAGCGAAGAGTTCCAGAAGAGCCCGCCGAAAATCCTCATCTGGGAGTTCTCGCCGCTGTATCGCCTGGACCAGGAAACCATCTACCGCCAGATGATGGCGCTGCTGGACAACAACGGTTGCGAAGGCAAGCCGGCCCTCATGAGCAGCAAGACCGCGCTCAAGCCAGGCAAGAACGAATTGATGGTCAATACCAAGAACATGGATCTGCGTAACAGCAGCCACCAGGTCGACATCCGCTTCGCCGACACCTCGGTGAAAACCTTGCAAGCCACCCTCTGGTACATGAATGGGCGCCACGAGGATATCAAGATCGAAAAACCGGATACCTCCGACACCGACGGACGTTTCGCCTTCCAATTGCGCACCGACGAGGACTGGGCTTCGCAGAACCTGCTAGCCGTTGAAGTCCAGGGCCCTGAAGCCGGTAAAGAGCCACTGCAAATCGAAGCGAAAATCTGCAAACGCAACGCATCTCCGCAAGCCGGGCAACAAACGGCTCAAATCGGACAATGAGGTCTCGTCTCATGACCAGTACCACGCGCACCCGAACGTTGAAAACGCTGCTGGCGCCCTCCCTGCTGACCCTGGCACTGTTCGCCGGGGCCACGCAGGCCGCGGCCCCGCTGCGCCCGCCACAGGGTTACTTCGCACCGATCGAAAAGGTCAAGGCCGGCGAAGCGGCCAAAGGTTGCGACGCCACGCCGACGCCCTATACCGGTTCCCTGCAATTTCGCAGCAAGTACGAGGGCTCCGACAAGGCCCGCGCGACGTTGAACGTGCAATCGGAAAAAGCCTTCCGCGACAGCACCGCCGACATCACCAAGATCGAGCGTGGCGTCAGCAAACAAGTCATGCAGTTCATGCGTGACGGCCGCCCCGAGCAGTTGGAATGCACGCTGAACTGGCTGACCGCCTGGGCCCAGGCCGATGCGCTGATGTCCAAGGACTTCAACCACACCGGCAAGTCCATGCGCAAATGGGCGCTGGGCAGCATGGCTTCGGCCTATGTGCGCCTGAAGTTCTCCGAGTCGCGCCCACTGGCCAACCACCCGGAGCAGGCGCAACTGATCGAAGGCTGGTTCAGCCGGATGGCCGATCAGGTGGTCAGCGACTGGGACAACCTGCCGTTGGACAAGACCAACAACCATTCCTACTGGGCCGCCTGGTCGGTGATGGCCACCTCCGTGGCAACCAACCGTCGCGACCTGTTCGACTGGGCTGTCAAGGAATACAAGGTCGGCGTCAACCAGGTCGATGCCGACGGTTTCCTGCCCAACGAACTCAAGCGCAAGCAACGGGCCCTGTCCTACCACAACTATGCCCTGCCGCCGTTGGCGATGATCGCCAGCTTCGCCCAGGTCAACGGTGTGGACCTGCGCCAGGAAAACAACGGCGCCCTCAAGCGACTGGGTGACCGGGTGCTGGCGGGGGTGAAAGACCCGGACATCTTCGAAGAGAAGAACGGCGAAGAGCAGGACATGAAAGACCTGAAGGTCGATTCGAAATTCGCCTGGCTCGAACCGTTCTGCAGCCTCTACACCTGCTCCGAGGATGTGTTGGAGCGCAAGCATGAAATGCAACCGTTCAAGACCTTCCGCCTCGGCGGGGACTTGACCCGGGTGTATGACCCGTCGCGGGAGAAAGGCGAAAAAGGAAGCTGAGCCCACCCTCCCTGCCTGGCGGGGAATCCTGTGGGAGCGAGCTTGCTCGCGATGACGGTATGTCAGTCGCC
>NZ_JACNDD010000173.1:0-13149 GCF_017351395.1 Pseudomonas sp. FW305-28 | reverse complement strand
CCATCCGTTGGGACTCAGACCTGATCCGCCACTACGACCTGGCGGGACCACGCTACACCTCGTACCCGACTGCGGCGCAGTTCGGCGGCCAGGTGGGCACCTTCGACCTGCTCCATGCCCTGCGTGACAGCCGCAAGGCCCGGCGACCACTGTCGGTGTATGTGCACGTGCCGTTCTGCGCGAACATCTGCTACTACTGCGCCTGCAACAAGGTCATCACCAAGGACCGTGGCCGCGCCCATGCCTATCTGCAACGCCTGGAACAGGAAATCCAGTTGATCGGCTGCCACCTGGACCCTACCCAGCCCGTGGAACAGCTGCACTTTGGCGGCGGCACCCCGACGTTCCTCAGCCACGACGAGCTGCGTCAACTGATGGCCACGCTGCGCAAGCACCTCAACCTGCTGGACGACGATTCCGGCGACTACGGCATCGAGATCGATCCCCGGGAGGCCGACTGGTCGACCATGGGGCTGTTGCGTGAACTGGGGTTCAATCGGGTCAGCATCGGCCTGCAAGACCTTGACCCGGCGGTGCAGCGTGCCGTCAATCGCCCGCAAAGCCTGGAAGAAACCCGCGCGGTGGTCGAGGCTGCCCGAACCTTGCAGTTCCGCTCGATCAACATTGACCTGATCTACGGCCTGCCCAAGCAGACCCCGGACAACTTCGCCCGCACTGTCGAGGAAGTCATCCACCTGCAACCGGACCGGCTCTCGGTGTTCAATTACGCCCACCTGCCGGAACGCTTCATGCCCCAGCGGCGCATCAACAGCCAGGATTTGCCGAACCCGGAGCAGAAACTGGCGATGCTGCAGGGCACCATCGAACAACTGACCGCCGCCGGCTACCGCTACGTCGGCATGGACCACTTCGCCCTGCCCGACGACGAGCTGGCCATCGCCCAGGAAGAGGCCACGTTGCAGCGCAACTTCCAGGGCTACACCACCCATGGCCATTGCGACCTGATCGGCCTCGGCGTGTCGGCCATCAGCCAGATCGGTGACCTGTACTGCCAGAACAGCAGCGACCTGAACCATTACCAGAACACCCTCGCCGACGGGCAACTGGCAACCAGTCGCGGCTGGGTATGCAACGCCGACGACCGGCTGCGGCGTGCGGTGATCCAGCAATTGATTTGTCATTTCAACCTGGTCTTCGCCGAGATCGAGCAAACCTTCAATATCGATTTTGGCGGATATTTTGCGCCGCTATGGCCGCAATTGCAGGCCATGGCCAAGGACGGTCTGATCGAACTCGACGACACGCACATCAAAGTCCTGCCCGCCGGGCGCCTGCTGGTGCGATCCGTGTGCATGGTCTTCGATGCCTATCTGGAGCAGCACAACCGGCAGCGCTTCTCCCGAGTTATCTGAGCGCGACAATTTGACGACGAAACCGCACTGGCCGGAGTGCCTACGCTGGGGTACCCTTACGGCCTATGTGTGTTTTCCCACAAGGATTGAAGAAATGTCCGAGCCAGTCAAACTGCGCGCCCACAACCAGGCCCACTGCAAGGATTGCAGCCTGGCCCCGCTGTGCCTGCCACTTTCATTGAATCTGGAGGACATGGAGGCGTTGGACGAAATCGTTAAACGGGGCCGCCCGTTGAAAAAAGGTGAATTCCTGTTTCGCCAGGGTGACACCTTCGATTCCGTCTACGCGGTGCGCTCGGGCGCCTTGAAAACCTTTAACTTGAGCGATGGCGGCGAAGAGCAGCTCACCGGTTTCCACCTGCCCAGCGAACTGGTGGGCCTGTCCGGCATGGACACCGAGACCCATCCGGTATCGGCCCAGGCGCTGGAAACCACCTCAGTGTGCGAAATTCCCTTCGACCGCCTGGACGAGCTGGCCCTACAGTTGCCGCAACTGCGTCGCCAGTTGATGCGGGTCATGAGCCGGGAAATCCGTGACGATCAACAGATGATGCTACTGCTCTCGAAAAAAACCGCCGACGAGCGCATCGCCACGTTCCTGGTCAACCTCTCTGCACGCTTCCGCGCCCGCGGGTTCTCGGCCAACCAGTTCCGCCTGAGCATGTCGCGCAACGAAATCGGCAATTACCTGGGCCTGGCGGTGGAAACCGTGTCCCGGGTGTTCACCCGTTTCCAGCAGAACGAATTGATTGCCGCCGAAGGCAAGGAAATTCACATCCTCGACCCGATCCAGCTCTGCGCCCTGGCCGGCGGCTCGATCGACGGCTGATGGACGAGCGCGGCTGAGGGATTTGCCCCGCCGCGCTATACTGCCGCGTTTGCAGCCCTGCCAGGACACCTCCACGATGGTCTTTGACTCCTTCGACATCAAATCCCTGATCCGCCCCGTGATCGATTTCCCCAAGCCCGGCGTGATCTTTCGCGACATTACCCCACTGTTCCAATCCCCGACCGCCCTGCGCCTGGTCATGGACAGTTTCGCCCACCGCTATGTCGAGGCCGAGTTCACTCACATTGGCGCGATGGATGCACGCGGTTTCCTGATCGGTTCGATCCTGGCCTATCAGCTGAACAAACCGCTGGTCTTGTTCCGCAAGCAAGGCAAGCTGCCGGCCGACGTACTGGCCGAGGGGTACCAGACCGAATACGGCGAAGCCTTCCTTGAAGTGCATGCCGACAGCCTGTGCGAGGGGGATTCGGTGGTGATGTTCGATGACCTGATCGCCACTGGTGGCACGCTGATCGCCGCCGCCAACCTGATCCGCCGCATGGGCGCCAAGGTCCACGAGGCCGCAGCGATCATTGACTTGCCGGAACTGCTCGGCTCCCAGCGCCTGGAAGACATGGGGATCCCGACGTTCTGCCTGACGCAGTTCTCCCTCAGCGAAAAATAATTGCCAGGCAACCATCGAACCTGTGGGAGCGAGCTTGCTCGCGATAGCGGTTTATCAGTCGCATGGATGTTGACTGATCCACCGCTATCGCGAGCAAGCTCGCTCCCACAGGGTATGGGGTAGCGGTTACAACGCGATCGGCTTACGGCCCGCAAACGAATGCGCCAGCGTTCCACCATCCACCAACTCAAGCTCGCCTCCCAGTGGCACGCCGTGGGCGATGCGGGAGGCGACCAGGCCTTTGTTGTTCAGCAGTTGGGCGATGTAATGGGCGGTGGCTTCGCCTTCGACCGTCGGGTTGGTGGCGAGGATGACTTCCGTGAACGTGCCCGCCTCTTCGATCCGCGCGATCAACTGTGGAATGCCGATGGCTTCCGGCCCCAAGCCGTCGAGCGGGGACAAATGGCCCTTGAGCACGAAATAACGGCCACGAAAACCGGTCTGCTCCACCGCATACACATCCATCGGCCCCTCCACGACGCAAAGCAAGGTGTCGTCCCGACGCGGGTCGGCGCATTGCGGGCAGAGGTCGTCTTCGGTGAGGGTGCGGCATAAACGGCAATGCCCTACACCTTCCATGGCCTGGCTCAGGGCCTGGGCCAGGCGTGAACCGCCGCTGCGATCACGCTCGAGCAATTGCAACGCCATGCGCTGGGCAGTTTTCTGACCCACACCCGGCAACGTTCGCAGGGCATCGATCAGTTGGCGAATCAAAGGGCTGAAGCTCATGGAGGAAATGTCCGACATAACAACGAGACGCGGTTTATACCCGCGCCTCCGGTTAGCGTCAAATACTCAATCCTGCGCGACCCGCACCACCAACTTGCCGAAGTTGCGCCCTTCCAGCAGGCCGATAAACGCCTGTGGCGCATTTTCCAAGCCATCGACCACGTCCTCACGGAACTTGACCTTGCCATCGCGCACCCAAGGGGCCATGGCACTGATGAACTCCGGCTGACGGTCACCGTAGTCGTCGAACACAATAAACCCCTGGATTCGCACGCGTTTGGTCAGCAAGGTGCGCTGCAGTTGCGGCAAGCGATCCGGGCCGCTCGGTGCTTGATGATCGTTGTAGGAGGCGATCAGGCCGCAGAGCGGGATCCTCGCCTTGGCGTTGAGCAACGGCACGACGGCATCGAAGACCTTGCCGCCGACGTTTTCGTAATAGATATCGATGCCCTTGTCACAGGCCCGCGCCAGTTCCTCGGCAAAATTGGCGCTCCTGTGATCGACACAGGCATCAAAGCCCAGCTCATCGACCACGTACTTGCATTTCTCGCTGCCGCCCGCGACCCCGACGACACGCAGGCCCTTGATCTTCGCCACCTGGCCGACCACCGAGCCCACGGCACCCGAGGCGGCCGCGACCACCAAGGTTTCCCCGGCCTTGGGCTGGCCAATGTCCATCAGCCCCATGTAAGCGGTCATGCCCGGCATGCCCAGTACCCCCAAGGCCATCGACGGGCTGGGCAGCCCGGAGGGGATGGGCATCACGTTGCGCCCATCGCTGATGCTGTGGCTCTGCCAACCCGTGGCGCCCACCACCAGATCACCCTCCTGGAATTTCGGGTGCATCGATCGCTCCACGCGGCTGACAGCGCCGCCGGTCATCACCTCGTCGATTTCCACCGGCGCGGCGTAGGAAGGTGCATCGCTCATGCGCCCACGCATGTAGGGGTCCAGGGACAGAAACAGCGTCTTGAGCAGGATCTGCCCCTGTGCCAGGTCCGACAGGGTCACCTGCTCCAGGCGGAAATTCTCCGGGGTCGGGGCGCCGTGGGGGCGAGAGGCCAGGACGATGCGCTGGCTGGTGGTCGATGCTTGTGACATGGAAGCGTCTCCTTGATCGTTGAGTGGCACGTATAGGGAGCAGACCCTTGCCGAGGGGGCAGCGTTCGATGTTTGTTCAGCGGGCACTTGTGGGAGCAAGGCTTGCCCGCGATACAGACACCTCGGTGTGTCGGAGCGGCGCGCCATCGTTCATCGCGGGCAAGCCTTGCTCCCACAGGTATGATTTCTACCACCGCTCGCGCCTATGGCAGAAACAAAAATGCCAGGCGCGATGCCTGGCATTGTGTGTAGCCCATCCCGACCGGGATGGCGAATCAGAACGGCAATTTCATGCCCGGTGGCAGTTGCATGCCAGCGGTCATGCCGGACATCTTGTCCTGGCTGTTGGCTTCGATCTTGCGCACCGCGTCATTGACGGCGGCGGCGAACAGGGCTTCGAGCATTTCCTTGTCATCTTCGCTCAGGCCTTCGACCACGCTTGGGTCGATGCTGACACGCTTGATGTCGTGACGACCGGTCATGACCACGGTCACCATGTCGCCACCGGATTTGCCGGTGACTTCGGCGTTGGCCAGTTCTTCCTGCATCTTGGCCATTTTTTCCTGCATCTGCTGCGCCTGCTTCATCAGGCCGGCCATGCCACCTTTCATCATGGGAATCACCTCGAAAGTACTTGGATAAACAACACGCCCGGCCCGTTCGGCCTGGCGCCTTCAGTTATGAGCCCTGGGTGACCGGGGCCTCGACAGGTTCGATAGTATCGTGACGGACCACGGCGCCGAACTGTTGCATCATCTGCTGGATGAATGGATCACCGTGGATCGACTCCTCGGCTTCGCGCTGACGGTCGGCACGGCGGCGGGACGCGGCCTGGGCCGGGGTCTCCTGCTCGGGCTTGATCAGCTCGATGGTCAGCGTCAGGGTGCGCTCGTGGTACTGGTTCAGTGCATCGTTGAGGCGACGTTGCTGGGTCGCGTTGAACAGTGCGCTGTGGGCCGGGTCCAGGTGCAGCAGCCAGTGGTCGCCCTCCACGGCCATCAGCGTGCAGTTGGCGGCGATGCTGCCGGTCATGCCGCTGATCGGCAGTTTAGGGAACAGTTCCAGCCACTGCAGGGCCAGCCCGGTGGCCGGCATCGCCGCCGGTTCCGGCTCGGGCTCCGGGGCTGGCTCGGCGGCGTGCTCGCTGGCCAGGTCGTCCAGGTAGCTGTACGCCGAATCCATGTCCGGCTCGATGTAATCCTCATCCAGCGGCGGCTCGTCGTCCAGGTCGATGCCCGGCGTGGCGATATCGACGTCGGCCACCGTCGGCTCGGGCACGGGCGCTGCGACCCATTCCGGCGCATCGGGTACCACGCTGTCGGGCGTCGGCAGGGGCATCGGCGGCAACTCGGGCTGCTCGGCGACGGTTTCCAACACGGGCTCGACGACCGGCTGCTGGACCACTGGCGGCTCGACCGGGTCGTTCCAAGGCAGGTCGACGACTTCTTCGGCGACGGGCTCGGGCAGTGCCTCGACGACCGGCTCGGGTTCCGGCTCGGCCGTCGCGACCACAGGCGCCGGCACCGGCTGGGCTACAGGTGCCACCGCTGCCGGAGCCGAAGTCACTGCCGGCGCAACGACGGGCGCGGCAGCCACTGGCTTGGCGGAATCAGCTGTGGCCTGGCTGATCCCCACTGGCTTTAGCGTTTGCCTCGGGGCATCCGCCGTATCGGCTGGCCGGAACGCCAGCATTCGCAACAGGACCATTTCGAAGCCGCCTCGCGGATCCGGTGCCAGGGGCAGGTCGCGACGGCCGATCAGGCCCATCTGGTAATAGAACTGCACGTCTTCGGCCGGCAGCGCCTGGGCCAGGGCCAGTACGCGATCACGGTCGCCATGGCCGTTGTCGACGCCTTCAGGCAGGGCCTGGGCAATGGCGACACGGTGCAGCACGTTGAGGATTTCCGAGAGTACGCCATTCCAGTCCGGGCCCTGCTCGGCCAGGTGACGCACCGCCTCGAGCAGCGCCTTGGCATCGCCTTCGATCAGCGCATGCAAGACGTCATAGACCTGGCCGTGATCGAGGGTGCCGAGCATGGCTCGGACATCGGCGGCCATGACCTTGCCTTCACCGAAAGCGATGGCCTGGTCGGTCAGGCTCATGGCGTCGCGCATCGAACCATCGGCGGCCCGGCCCAACAGCCACAGCGCATCGTCTTCGAATGGCACGTTTTCGACGCCCAGTACGTGGGTCAGGTGCTCGACCACCCGCTCCGGCGTCATGTTCTTCAGGGAGAACTGCAGGCACCGCGACAGAATCGTTGCAGGAAGTTTCTGCGGGTCGGTGGTCGCCAGGATGAACTTGACGTAGGGCGGCGGTTCTTCGAGGGTCTTGAGCAGCGCATTGAAGGAATGGCTGGAGAGCATGTGCACTTCGTCGATCAGGTAGACCTTGAAGCGCCCACGGCTCGGGGCGTACTGCACGTTGTCGAGCAGTTCGCGGGTGTCTTCGACCTTGGTGCGGCTGGCGGCGTCGATCTCGATCAGGTCGACGAAGCGGCCCTCGTCGATTTCCCGGCAGACCGAACACTCGCCACAAGGTGTCGAAGTGATACCGGTTTCACAATTCAGGCACTTGGCAATGATCCGCGCGATGGTGGTCTTGCCCACGCCACGGGTACCGGTGAACAGATAGGCGTGGTGCAGCCGCTGGCTGTCCAAGGCATTGATCAGAGCCTTGAGCACATGGGTCTGGCCGACCATTTCGCGGAACGAGCGCGGACGCCATTTACGTGCAAGAACCTGATAACTCATCGAAAACCGTCGCAACGAAGGAACATAAGCGGCTAATGCTAGCGGAGCAGGGGCGAAATTGCATCCGGTGTGCTCGTCTAATGTGACTAAGCTAGGCTACGGGACTCGTTGTCGACACGGTTTTACACAGTCAGGAGAGTTTATGCGCTCAGCCATGGGGGCTTTGCTGTTGTTGAGTACCGGCTGTCTTGCCGAGGAAGCCCCCTTGCGTTTCGCCGTTACCGATGGCTGGGCAATGCCCATGGTGCAGATTGAACGAGGCCGCCCGACCCAGGGCATCATTCCCGACATCATGATCAGCCTGGCGACCCAGATAGGAAAGCCGGCGCAATTCCACGTCCTCTCCCGCGCCCGGCTCGACGGTGCCATGAAACACGGCGAGGTCGACATGCGTTGCTATGTCAGCCCTGACTGGGTGAAGGACAACGATGATTATCTGTGGAGCATCCCGTTGTTTTTCCAACGTGACCTGCTCGTCGCCACCACAAGCGTACCCGCGACGATAACGCCAACAACGCTGTCGCCCCAACCCATCGGCACGGTGCTCGGCTACAGCTACCCGACCTTGCAACCCTTGTTCGACGCCGGTCAACTGCACCGCGACGATGCCCGCAGCCAGGAACAAGTGCTGGCGAAATTGTTGGCCGGGCGTTATCGCTATGGGATCAGTAATCAATGGGCGCTGGACTGGTTCAATCAACGTCATACCGCTGATCGCCAACTCCATGAGGTGGCTGTCCTGCAGGAACAGCGGTTGAGCTGTTATGTGCGCAACGATCCGAGCATTCCCGCACAGCGCATTCTGAGGACATTACTGAACATGAAGACGTCCGGGGAAATCGACGCGATCATCCAGCTCTACACCGGCCGCAGTGAAGCATCACGGGCCGAGAGCGAGGCGCCCTCGCCCTGATCGCCTGGCCGCTGCTGCCATTGCGACGGCGGAACGAACCCCTGCACCCAGCCGGGTATCTGTTCGGGCGGCATGGGCCGGGCGATGAAATAACCTTGTGCCACCTCGCAGCCCAGGCGCAGCAACAGTTGGCCATGCTCCAGGCTGTCCAGCCCTTCGGCGACCACCTCGCGGCCAAACGCCCGAGCCAGGCCGATCACCGCTTCGGTCAGCGCCAGGTCGTCGCGGTCATCGAGAATGTCGCGCACGAAGGTCTTGTCGATCTTGATGGTTTGCGTGCGCAGGTGCTTGAGGTCGTTGAGCGAGCAGTAGCCGGTGCCGAAACCACCCAGGGAAAACCCCACGCCCAGTGCCTGGCACGCCTGGAGGCAGGCGCTGACGTGGGCCAGGTTCTCCACGGCGACGGACTCGACAATCTGCAGGTCCAACAGCCGTGGCGGCACCGCCGAATGCCGCTCCAACACCTGTCGCAGTCGCTCGACAAAATCCGCCCGCTGGAAATGCCGTGCCGAGATATTGATGCTCACCGGCCAGCCCTGCCCCGCCTGCTGCCATTGTTGCAACTGGGTCAAGACCTGTTCCATGACCCACTCGCCGATCTCGACGATCAGGTCAGTCTCCTCCACCAGGGGCAAGAACTCCCGAGGCGGCACCAGGCCACGTTGCGGATGCTTCCAGCGCAGCAGCGCCTCCAGGCCGACCACGGTGCCATGACGCATATTGACCTTGGGCTGGAAATGCAGCCGCAGTTCGTTATCGGCCAGTGCCTGGCGGACCCGCTCGACTGTCTGGTAAGTGGCCCGCACCTCCTTGTCCCGGGACACATCGAACAAGTGGAAACGATTGCGACCGCTTTGCTTGGCCACGTACATCGCCTGGTCGGCATGACGCAACAGGGTCTCGGCGTCTTCGTTGTCCCACGGGAACAACGTGACGCCAATACTGGCGAAGACCTTGATGTCCTTGCCGTCAATGGCATACGGCATGGAGACGGCGATCAACACCCGGTTCAACGCGGCATGCAGCTCTTCCATCCCGCGCACATGGCGCAACACCAGCACGAACTCATCCCCGCCCAGCCGCGCTACCACGTCCTCGCCACGCACAATGCTGCGCAGGCGCCTGGCGACCTCCACCAACAGTCGATCACCGCTGGCGTGACCATAGCCGTCATTGACCGCCTTGAAGCCATCGAGGTCGAGCATGCACACCGCCAAGGGCAGGTTTTCCTCCCGGGAAAACTCCAGGGCCTGGTCCAGCAGATCCGATAGATAAGTACGATTGGGCAGGCCGGTCAGCACATCGTGACCGACCCGCCATTGCAACGAATGCAGCAGGCGACGCTTTTCGCTGACGTCGAAGCGAATCGCCAGGTAGCGCTCGATTTGGCCGGTCTCGTCGTCGATCACCGGCACCAGGGTGGTGTCGACCCAGTGCAGCGTACCGTCCTTGGCCCGATTGCAGATTTCCCCTTTCCAGACCTGGCCCAGGGCAATGGTGCTCCACATGGCGCTGAAGAACTCGCCAGGGTGCTGGCCGGAATTGAGCAGGCGATGGTTCGCGCCCAGCAGCTCATCGCGCCGGTAACCGAAAAGACTGCAAAATTGATCGTTGACGTAGGTGATGCGCCCGCTCAGATCGGTCTCGGAAAAAATCGCGGCGGCGTCAACGGCCCTGCGGTACTTCTTATCCATCGAAGCAGTCATCCATGAGTCAGGCTCATTTGTCGCGCGCGGTTGCACCGCCTTCAAGACAGGCGAAAATCAACTAGGCTCAAACACTCTGAGAGAAGCTGGAGCGCGGGCCCTGGCGATGCCAAGGGAGAGCTTCAGCCCTTGCCTTGTATCGTGGCAAGAACACAAGGCCCGGCCCCCGCACACACCTCGGCTTCGAAAAGCAGGTCACCAAATACCCGTGCCAAAGGCCGATTCTACGAAACACATCACATTTTGCAAAGCAAGGTGATGGATCACGCGGTTGCCTAATGCGAAAATCTATCGTTAAGTTCTTGATTCTAAATGGGAATTAAGCGATGCAAATTTCAAGTTTGGGTCCGGCCATCAGACGCTACCGCAAAGTAGCGGGGCTTACTCAGGCTGAACTTGGCGAAAAAACCGGTTTTGACCCTAAAACCATCAGCCGCTTCGAAACCGGCACCTACACCCCCAGCGTCGAAGCCTTGTTCCTGCTTGCCAATGTGCTGGATGTGCAACTGAAGGCCTTTTTTGCCGACATGGCCGATGAGGACGAACAGCGGGCGTACCTGTTCGGTGTCATACACAAAGCCACCCCGAAGGACCTGGGAAAGCTGATCGCAGCGGTCGACCAGGCCTTGTCCAAGCCTTGACGCAGTGAAAGAGCAGCCTGGCCTGTCGAGGCGAGACAAGCCAGGCTTCTCTTTGCTCGCCTGCCCAATTCCGAGGATGACGCACGACATAATGTCACGTTGACATCTCTTGCCACGAACCCGGACTATCAACGCACTGATTCCTGCGTCCCGATGACGCCCACCGACTCGTCGACACAACAAAATCCCAGGGGACTCCGTGCGTAAACTTTCGATCATTCTTGTCTCGATACTCGCCACCGGCTGCACCGCCAAATACGCGCAACAAGACGTATTCCCCAACCCGGGAAAACTTGATCGGCAAATGCCCGTCACCATCGCCATACCGGTCGACGGCCGCTACGAAACGACGCCCTACCCTGCCTCCGGTGATATGACAGCTGCCGCCGTCAAGACGGCCTTCTCTTATTACACCAACCGTGTGACGGTAGTGGGCGCGTGCCGTGAATTGAGCTGCCTGAGACAGAACAGCCCTTCGGGCTACTACGTCATCCCGGAAATCCTGCACTGGGAAGAACGCGCCACGGAATGGTCGGGCCTCCCCGACAAGATTGAAGTGAAGCTCGCCATTTATGGCCCGACTGGCGCACAGCCGCTGGGGTCTGCGATCTTGTCCGGTAAAAGCAAATGGGCGACTTTCGGTGGAGATCATCCACAGGATCTTTTGCAAGAGCCGATTACTGAGTATGTGAAGGCTCAGTACTGACCCCAGGGCCCGGTCCTGTCGATGCACAGGACCGGCCTGCTTGTTGACGTTGACGCTCGATTGTCTTGTCCAGCCAAAGCCTGGACAGCAGAAAGCACCGATCGGTATCGATCAGCAAAACAGCAAGAAATTTTGAAGTTGGCAAACCTTGCGAACGAAGGCTTGGGCGTTATGGAGGCAACCCCACCAGCCACACCCCGGCACACAATGTTCCCGCTGTGGCTGCTTCCTTCCGGATCTGACCAGGTTCACGGGTAATCGTTGCGGGGGGACCGATGGGGTCACCATAACGACGCCCGCCTGACGGCGAGCCGCGCCATTGTACCTATCTGGCAAGAAGTTACAACCGTTCGCGGCGGATTAAAAAACTGAAGATGTTCAAGTACTTGCTATGGGAACAAAGCGTGTCTGCGATGAAGTCGGCACATCCGGCATGATCGCAGGCTGACCTGTCGCTATCGCGAGCAAGCTCGCTCCCACAGGGGGGATCTGCGCTTCGCGTGTGTGGGAGCGAGCTTGCTCGCGAAGGCGTCGGTACATTCAACAGGGTTGCAAGCTGCCTCCACAGAAAACTACAACAACACCTCATCCGCCCGACCACCCTCTTCCTGGATCACCAGATGGATGAAATGCAGTTTGGTGATCACCGCTGCCGGCACGACGAACGGGTAGAAGTCCGGCTGGCCCATGCTGCGGGACAATTCGTTGAGCATGCCGGCCAGTTCGATCCAGGCGTTGACGAACGAGAGGAAAGCCGCGCCGCCAGTGTGTTCGGGGTCGTACAAGGTCTCGGGCGGGAACGGTTGGTAGTCGAAATCCATCTCCCGGGCACTCATGCCGAAGCCCAGGGCGGTGTCTACCGCGTCCATCATGTGCAGGTAATGGGCCCAGGTTTCCGCCCAGTCTTCCCAAGGGTGCATGGTGGCGTAGGCACTGACATAGCGGGTTTGCCAATCCAGCGGCGCACCTTGCTGGTAGTGGCGCTCCAGGGCTTCGGCATAGCTGGCGCGCTCATCGCCGAACAACTCGCGAAACGCCTCGAGCCAGTGGCTGTTGGCAATCAGTCGATCCCAGTAGTAATGCCCCACCTCATGACGAAAATGCCCGAGCAAGGTGCGATACGGCTCGCGCATCTGCTGGCGCACGTACTCACGATGGGCATCGTCCGCCTCTTTGATGTCGAGGGTGATCAGCCCGCTGGCATGGCCGGTCATCGGCGATTTGCCGTCGGGGTCGACGCCGATGAAGTCGAAAGCCAGGCCGATGTTTTCGTCGACGGTTTTCGGGATGACCGGCAAGCCAAAGGTAATCAGTTGCGCGACCAGACGACGCTTGGCGGTCTCGACCTTGCGCCAGCGCTCAGGGTTTTCCGGAATCGACAGGTCGGGGATAGTGCGGTTCAGGCTGCAGGCGATGCACAGGGTATCGCGCCCATTGTCCGGCAGCAGCCAATTGCAGGCCGCCGGGGTGTCGAGGTTGGCGCAACGGCGGAACAGCCCGGCTTGCGGATCGGCATCCAGCGTCCAGGTGTCGGGCTGCTCAGCGGGCTGCAGGGAGGACAAGCGACTCTGCTCGGGCTGATACCCCAGGGCCGCCAGGCAGGCCAGGCATTGGCTGTTGCGAAAAAACAGGGACTGGCCGCAACGACACGGCCAGACCTTGCTGTTGCGCGACCGGTCGCCCATGAACGGTGCGGCGATGCGTGAACTCAGTTGTTCGAAGAAGCGGTACATGGCGATCTCTCCCTGGAGCCTGCAAGACTAGATCATGCT
>NZ_JACNDD010000172.1:0-13152 GCF_017351395.1 Pseudomonas sp. FW305-28 | reverse complement strand
TAATACGACCCTGCCTGGGGTCACAAGCGTTTCCCCCTCGTTGGTATTGGCGTCTCAGAAGGATCGAACGCAATGACAGATTGGCTTCAGAGCTCTGGAGAGATGGCTGAACGGGTTCGGCGCCATCCTTGGGAGGGCACGCCGCTCGGGCCGCCTGCGCAGTGGCCTGATGTGCTGAAGACCACCGTGGCGCTGAGCCTCGCCTCGCATTTTCCCCAGGCCATCGTGTGGGGGCCGGACCTGATCACGTTGTACAACGATGCGTTCCTGCCGATCCTCGGCAGCAAGCCCGAGGCGCTGGGGCGGCGGTTCGATGAGGTGTGGCGGGAGGTCTGGAACGATATCGGGCCGATCGTGCGCGCGGCCTTCGATGGGCAAGCCACTTATATAGAGAACTTCCCCCTGGTCATCGAGCGCGGCGGCGGTCCTGAGCAGGCTTATTTCACGTTCTGCTATAGCCCCATCCGTGACCAGTTCGGCACGGTGGTGGGCATGTTGGATACGGTCACCGAGACCACGTCCACGGTGTTCATGACCCAACGGCTGGCGGTGCTGGATGCCATTGGCAATGCGGTGGCCAACGCTACCGACCCGCAGGCCATCATGGCGACCACCACGCGGATTCTGGCGGCGCACTTGAACCTGTCCAATTGTGCCTATGCGGACATGGATGAGGACGAGGACGGCTTCACCATTCGCGGCGATTGGGCCAGGGCGGGTTCGCCCCATATCCTCGGGCATTATCGGCTGGCTGATTTTGGTCGGCTGGCCGTCGCCAACCTGCGGGCCGGCAAGCCGCTGGTGATCAACGATAACCTCAAGGAGCTGGCGCCGGAGGAAGCGGCGACGTTCCAGGCCATTGGTATCGCGGCTACCATTTGCGTGCCGTTGATCAAGGGCGGGCGATTGACCGCGCTGATGGCCATTCACGACAAAACGCCGCGGGTCTGGTCATCCAACGATCTGGCGCTGCTGATGGAAGTCACCGAGCGTTCCTGGGCCCACATCGAGCGCGCCCGTGCCGACGCTGCCGTGCGCGAAGGGTTGGCGGCCCTGGCCGAATTGAACGCGACGCTGGAAGAACGGGTCGAGGAACGCACCACGCGTTTGAAACAGACCGAAGCGGCGCTGCGCCAGTCGCAAAAACTCGAAGCCATCGGCCAGCTCACCGGCGGCGTGGCCCATGACTTCAACAACCTGCTGACGATCATCCGTTCTTCGGTGGACTTCCTGCGTATGCCCAACTTGTCCGAAGAGCGCCGGCAACGCTACATGACGGCGGTTTCGGAAACGGTGGAGCGCGCCTCCAAGTTGACCAGCCAGTTGCTCGCGTTTGCCCGGCGCCAGCCGTTGAAGCCAGAAGTCATCGATGTGGCCAAGCAAGTGCTGAGCCTGGGGGACATGCTGCAAACCGTCACCGGGGCGCGGATCCAGGTCAACGTCGAGTTGTGCGATCGGCCCTGTTACATCCGCGCGGACCTGAGCCAGTTCGAGACGGCGTTGATCAACATGGCCCTCAATGCCCGGGATGCCATGAATGGCCAGGGCACGCTGTGGCTTCGGCTCAGTTGCGACGGTGGCATGCCGCCGATCCGTGGTCATGCCGGGGCCGGGCAGTCCTTTGCTGCCATTGCCTTGGCTGACACCGGTACCGGTATTGACTCGCAAGTGCTCGAACACATCTTCGAACCCTTCTTCACCACCAAGGAAGTGGGCAAGGGCACGGGGTTGGGCTTGTCCCAGGTGTTCGGTTTTGCCAAGCAGTCCGGTGGCAACGTCGATGTTTCGACTGTGGTGGGCGAGGGCGCGGTGTTCACGTTGTACCTTCCGGAAGTGGCGCCAGAGCAAAACCACGAGCCGCTCAGGGAGGAGGTCACGCACCTGGTGCTGGAAAAGGGCAAGCGCCGGGTGTTGATCGTGGAAGACAATCTGGAGGTGGGGCGTTTTGCCAACCAGATCCTCCAGGACCTGGGCTACGAAACCGCCTGGGCGACCAACGCCGAAGAAGCGCTGGAAATGGTCGGGCCGGATGCGATGGCATTCGACGCGGTATTTTCTGACGTGGTGATGCCAGGCATCGGCGGTATCGCCTTGGCCCGGGAGCTGCGCCAGCGTCGCCCGGATCTGCCAGTGGTGCTCACTTCCGGCTACAGCGAAGAGTTGGCCCACAGTGGTCATGAAGGCTTTGAGTTCTTGTCCAAACCCTATTCGGCCGACCAGGTTTCCCGGGTTTTGAACCGGACGATGCTGGGCGCTGAATGAGTGTTTCCTTTTTGAAACAGCGAGTTCCACTCGTCGGCGAAGAGGCTTGTTGAATAA
The DNA here is from genome assembly GCF_017351395.1 of Pseudomonas sp. FW305-28. Classification (NCBI taxonomy): domain Bacteria; kingdom Pseudomonadati; phylum Pseudomonadota; class Gammaproteobacteria; order Pseudomonadales; family Pseudomonadaceae; genus Pseudomonas; species Pseudomonas sp. FW305-28. Next base: position 10,833 of record NZ_JACNDD010000172.1, on the reverse strand, counting down.
ACAGTCTGTTGATGACCGGCTAGTCTCATTGTTGTGAAGGTCGATATTGTCAGGCAACCGGTTGTTGTCGGTATGGACCTCAATGAAAGGGGAAAGACAATGGGAGCATCGTACAGCGAGGAGCACGGAGCCGCGTATCCGATCAATGAAGGATTGCAGTGTGGTCAGTCGACCTACCATGCAGACTTTGGCGACGAGCCGATCAAGTCCATCAGGACGAAGGTGGCCAAAGTGCAGCGAGGGGAGAAGGCCAAGTTCTTGCCCAGGGTTCCGGTCAAGAAGTGACAGGTTCCCACCGGGCTGCGATCTTTCTCCTGTCGGTTGAATCCAAAGCGAAAGGTAAAAGATCGCAGCCTTCGGCAGCTCCTACGGGGAGCAATTCCGGTCTTTGCGGAAATATTTTTCATCTTTTCTCAATCGGCGGTTTCTTTCACGTTTCTTTCACAAGCAGGTACGTACTCTCAGCTCATCCGTTAGAAAGCAGTACCTGCCCGTTTCCCCAGCGGGCTTTTTTTTGCCTGTCATAAAATAATCCGCCGTTTCGTTGTCCAACCGTCATGGCTGACGCGTTTGGCGTACACTCGCGCCCGCGCGCACTGGCCATTTCTCCCCGATGCGGCATTCTTGAGGTTTCTATCATGCGTTTGACTTTGTCCACCTTGGTACTGGGGTTGGTGGTTGCCCAGGGCGCGATGGCTGCCGGTGACGGTACCGCTGCAGTCGGCGGCGGTCTGGGCGGTGTGTTGGGCAACGTGGTCGGCCAGCAGATGGGCGGCAGCACAGGCGCCGCGATCGGCGCGGGTGTCGGCGGCGCAGCCGGCAGCGCCGTAGGCGCGCGCAAGGGCAGCCGCACGGAAGCCGCCATCGGCGGTGGCCTGGGGTCGGCCGGTGGTTCGATCGTCGGTAACCGTCTGGGCGGCTCCACCGGTTCCACCATCGGTGCTGGCGTCGGCGGCGCGGCGGGCGGCGCGTTGGGCAGCAACCTGTCCAATGACAACGACGGTCACTCCGGCGGCAAGAAGCACAAGTACAAGCACAAGAGAAATCATCGTTAAGCGGATGCTTGTATGAAAAGACCCGGTCTCTGTGCCGGGTTTTTTATTGACCTGCCATTTCCGTGAACAGGCCCCCTGAACATTTCTCAGGAACGATTGCTGTCCCCCCACCTCAAATTCATACATCCATCAGCAATCGCGAGGTGTGCCATGACGCCGGAAACCGAAGGCAAGGAAGAAAAGGGCCCGACGGGCGTGCCCTTCATCAATGATCCAGGCCCCAACGACCCGGGCAACGAAGACCCCGGTTCCCTGATGGATGACGCCCAGGTGCCCTTGCTCGACGATGAAGACGCTGAACTCGAGGACGAATCCTACGAGTGAAGGCGTGCAAACTGATCGTCCGCGTTCTCTAAGCTGCAGGACAGGTGCGTGCACCTGTCGGGAGATTGTATGACTGCCGATTCCCCCGTTCCCAATGACGAAGAAACCCCAGAATACCCGCTACCATCGCCCACCAACCCGCTGAGCCGCGACCAGCTCCCGCCCGATGACGAGGCGGGCGTCGAGCAGGTGCCCAGCGACGACGAGGACGTCGAAGCGACTCCGGATGATCCGGACATCGCCGGTGACGACGCCTCTGGCACGCCGAGCTGATCGACGGGCCCGCCTGTCGATTCAGTGGCACCATCGCCCCGCCACGCGTGCCAGACATCAGGTAAGTATCTTGAAAAGGAGACTCACCATGATGAAGTCCAACATGACAGCGCTGACACTCGCCGGGATTCTTTCCGTCAGTTCATTGGCCGCTTTCGCACAATCTTCGAGCGGCACGCCCCCCGTGGACAAGGGCGGGATGCCACCGTCCTCGGAAATGGAAGCCGGCTCCAAGTCCGGTGCCAGCGAGAACGCCTTGCCTCCGGGCTCTGTGGGCGGCGGCAATGGCGGCGATGCCAGCGGCAGCAGCACCAGCCCCGGCACGGGCAGCGGTTCGCTGAGTGGCGGCAGCACGATGGGCGGTGCCGACGCGGGCGGTGGGACCAACGGCGGAAGCGGTACCAGTGACAGCGGTGGCAGCTCGGGCGGCAGTGGTTCGGGGTCGGGCGGCTCTGGCCAGTAACCTCCCATCATCAACCTACATGAGTGGCGAGGGAGCTTGCTCCCGCTGGGTTGCGAAGCAGCCCCACGATCCTGCGGTCGCTGCGCAACCGAGCGGGAGCAAGCTCCCTCGCCACAAAGCTCATCCTCAGATTTACCATTGCCGGTTCCAAGCCCCGTTCGTTATCCTGCTGAATCCTTTAAGGCGAACACGCTGCCCTGGCCGCACCTGAGCCATCCCTGGAATGTTGTGTTGATAACGGATCAGATGCGATGAATGCACCGCTGAAAGAGTTTGGCCCGATCAAAGCTGTGATTTTCGACATGGATGGGCTGTTGCTGGACACCGAGGGGATCTACACCGAGGTCACCTCCATCATCGCCGAGCGCTACGGGCGCACGTTCGATTGGAGCGTCAAGCAGAACATCATCGGGCGCGGGGCCACGGACCTGGCCAATTACGTCGTCCAGGCCCTGGAGTTGCCGATCACCCCCCAGGAATTCCTGGTCATCCGCGAGCCCTTGATGCGCGAGCGTTTTCCTCACGCCCTGGGCATGCCCGGTGCCGAGGAACTGGTGCGGCATCTCAAGGCCCACAACATTCCCATTGCGGTGGGTACCAGTTCGTCCAGCCCCACGTTCGCGCTGAAAACCACGTTGCACCGGGACTGGTTCGCGCTGTTCGATTGCATCGTGACGGCCGATGATCCGGAGGTCGGTGCGGCGAAACCGGCACCGGATATCTTCCTCACCGCCGCCCGGCGCCTGGGTGTCGAGCCGCGCGACTGCCTGGTGTTCGAAGATTCGCCGTTCGGCGTGACAGCCGCGAAAGCCGCCGGCATGACCGCCATTGCCATTCCGGATTCGGCCATGGCGGACGAAAAATACGCCCATGCCGACGGGATCATCCGCTCCTTGCGAATGTTCCAGCCGAGCCTTTGCGGTCTGCCGGAGCTGGAGTGGGCCTGACAGCGAAGGGCTGCTGCGCAGCCCCGCGGGAGCAAGCTCCCTCGCCACAATGATCGGCTCGGGTCAGGCGCCGAAACCACCGTCGATGGTCAGGCTGGCGCCGGTGATGTAACCGGCTTCCGGCCCTGCCAGATAGGCGACGAAACTGGCGATTTCATCGACATTGCCGTAGCGCCCGACGGCCATCAGCGACAACAGGCTGGAGGCGAAGTCACTGTCGGCCGGGTTCATGTCGGTGTCCACCGGGCCGGGCTGCACGTTGTTGACGGTGATGCCGCGCGGGCCGAGGTCGCGGGCCAGGCCTTTGGTCAGGCCCACCAGCGCGGATTTGCTCATGGCGTAGGTCGCGCCACCGACGAAGGGCATGCGGTCGGCGTTGGTGCTGCCGATGTTGATGACCCGGCCACCTTCGCCCATGTGCCGCGCTGCCGCCTGGGTGGCGACGAACACGCTGCGCACGTTGACGGCCAGGGTCTGGTCGAAATCTTCGAGTTTGAATTCATCCAGCGGCCCCATGGCCAGCACGCCCGCGTTATTGACCAGGATATCCAAACGCCCGAAAGCTTCGACGGTGGCGGCGACGGCGTTACGAACGGCGTCGGCGTCGGCGCTGTCCGCCTTGATTGCCAAGGCCTTGCCGCCCGCTGCGGTGATGCTGTTCTGCAATTCTTCTGATTTTGCGCCAGAGCTGACGTAGGTGAAGGCCACGGCGGCGCCTTCTGCGGCAAGGCGTTTGACGATGGCGGCGCCGATGCCGCGAGAACCGCCCTGGATCAAGGCGACTTTACCGTTCAGTGCTTGGGTACTCATGATGTTCTCCAAAAGTGCCGGGGCGAAGTGCCGCGGTGATGGAGCGAGTATCAAGAAGGCGTCATGGGCTGTGTAGACCGTCATTGCTATAGTCTGTCTAAACCAAAAGTTTAGAGTGAGGCCCATGGAGACCTTCAACAGTATCGAATGCTTTGTGCGCAGCGCCGAAGTCGGCAGCTTTGCCGAGGCGGCGCGACGTTTGAGCGTGACCCCGGCGGCGGTGGGTAAAAGCGTCGCCAAGCTGGAGGCGCGGATGGGGGTGCGCCTGTTCCAGCGTAGTACCCGCAGCCTGAGGCTGACCGAAGCCGGCCAGTTGTTCCTGAGGGAAGTCGGCAGCAGCTTCAACACCATCCAGAACGCCGTCGCCAACCTGGCCAGCGCCGGCGGGCAACCGGCGGGAACGCTGAAGGTGAGCATGGGCACGGCGTTCGGTCGCTTGTATGTCGTGCCATTGCTCGGGGAGTTTTTGCGGCGCTACCCGGCGATCAACCCCGATTGGCATTTCGATAACCGCCAGGTAGACCTGATCGGCCAGGGGTTCGATGCCGCCATCGGCGGTGGTTTCGAGCTGCCCCAGGGCGTGGTGGCGCGCAAGTTGACGGTGGCTCATCGGGTGCTGGTTGCATCCACGGACTACCTGAACACCCACGCTGCATTGGTGGAACCGGAAGATCTGGCGCAGCACCAGGGCATCCTGATTCGCTCGCCACAAACCGGCCGCGTGCGCTCCTGGCAACTGACCAGCCGAACCCAGCAACACAGCCCGCTCATGCTCAAGACCCGCATGACCATGAGCGATTCGGAAGCCGACTGCGCGGCCGCGGCCCAAGGGCTGGGCATCGGGCTGGTGAGCATGCCGGTGGCCGTGCCCTATCTGGAGTCCGGCGCGCTGCAACGGGTGCTGCCGGACTGGTACGTCGATGACGGCAATATCTCCATTTACTACGCCGAGCATAAGTTGCTGCCGGGCAAGACGCGGGTGTTCGTGGATTTCATCATCGAGCAGTTTGCCGAGCAGGGGTTGGCGCGGCGGTTCAGTGCGGTTTGAGTTGGGCGCTGGACCGCGTTGGCCTCAATCGCCGAGCAAGCTCGCTCCCACAGTTGGAGGGGCTGATCAGCAGTTTTGTGAACACCACAAACCCTGTGGGAGCGAGCTTGCTCGCGATTCAAGGCACCTCGGTCCAAGCCTGTGAGCTCACCGCCCAAACCGCCCCGGCCAGCCAATGATGGTCTTGGGCCGAGGCGTGGCGTAGGTGCGCACTTTCGAGGTCGATAACCCCAGCCGCACCAGTGATTCGGCAATGGTCACCGCCGCCGTCACGCCATCGACCACCGGCACTCCGGTGCGCTGGCGGATCTGCTCATCGAGCCCGGCCATGCCGCCGCAGCCCAGGCAGATCACTTCGGCCTTGTCCTGGCTGACCGCCAGTTCGGCCTGGCGCACGATGGCCTCGACCGCCCGCTGCGGGTCCTGCTCAAGCTCCAGCACCGCCAGGCCGCTGGCCCGTACCGAGGCGCAGCGGTCGAACAGGCCGGACAGCTTGAGCCGGTCTTCGATCAGCGGCACGGTGCGGTCCAGGGTGGTGACCACCGAATAAGCGTGGCCGAGGAACATGGCGGTACTGGCACCGGCATCGGTGATGTCTACTACCGGCACGTTCAGCAGTTCTTGCAGACCTTCGCGGCCATGTTCGCCGTAGCCGGCCTGGATCACCGCGTCGAACGGTTGGTCGTAGGACATCACCCGGTCCATCACCGCTATGGCCGCCAGGTAGCTTTCAAAATTGCCCTCGATGGAATCGGCACCGAAATGCGGCGTGAGCCCGACGATCTCGGTGCCCGGCGCGGCCACGGCCTGGGCCTGGCGGGCGATGGCCTGGGTGATGGATTCGGTGGTGTTGACGTTGACCACGAGAATTCGCATGAGCTGTCCTCCTTGATGCATGAAAGTAGGCGGCCCGTACCGGCCGGGCCGTTTGAGGGATCAATGATGAACGTTATCCACAGCGATGGATTCGCCGCTGACGTCCTCGTAATACGCTTCGCGCTTGGCGATGATCAGGTACAGCAGCCCTGCAATCGAAGCGCCAATCAGCCAGGAAAACGGTGAGATGGCGTCAAAACCGGGCACCAGGGCCAGGATGATGGCGATCAGCGCGGCCGGAATGAACGCCGCCACCGCACGCAGGTTGACGCCCTTGCTGTAGAAATACGCACCGTTTGGGTCCTCGCTGTACAGTTGCGGCACGTTGATACGGCCTTTTCGCAGCAGCCAGTAGTCGACCATGATCACCCCGTACAGCGGCCCGAGCAGGGCGCCGAGGCCGGACAGGAAATACACGATCACCAGTGGGCTGTTGTACAGGTTCCACGGCAGGATCAGTACGGCAATGGCGGCGCTGATCAGCCCGGCGCGGCGGAAGGTCAGGTACTTGGGCGCCAGGTTGCTGAGCACGAACGCCGGGGCGACGAAGTTGGCCATGATGTTCACCGCCACGGTGACGATCAGGAAGGCCAGGCAGCCCAGCACCAGAAGAAACGTGTTGGGGATCGAGGCGACGACCTGGGTCGGGCTTTCGATGATTTGCCCGTTGATCTGGAACTGCGCACCGCAGAGCAGGATGGTGATCCCGGCAAACACCAGGATGTTCACCGGCAGGCCCCAGAAATTGCCGACGATGATGGTTCGGCGGCACGGCGAGGAGCGGGCGAAGTCGCAGAAATTGAGGATCAAGGTACCGTAGATCGACAACCATAGCGCGCCGCCGGCAAAGATATTGCGCCACATTTCGCCACCGGTCAGCGGCTCGCGGATCGACCAGGCAATGGTGGCGCCGGCCTGGGTGTACATCCAACCGGCCAGGGCCGCGACGGTCACCAGAATCACCGGACCGGCGAAACCTTCATAACGGCGCACCGTCTCCATGCCGTAGGCCAGGATCACCAGTTGCACGAACCAGATCGCCACGAAACACACCCAGCCCAGGCTCGACAGGCCGAGGATCGAGTCGCGGTCGTAGTCGGCGAAGCCCGGATGGACCGCCACCAGCAACACGCGGAACACCACCGACGCCAGATAGGTCTGGATCCCGAACCAGGCAATCGCAATGACCGCCCTGATCAACGCAGGAATCTGCGCACCGTGGATCCCGAAGCTGATCCGGCTGATCACCGGGAACGGCACCCCGGTTTTCTGACCCATGTAGCCGGACAGGTTCATGAAGCCATACACCAGTGCCGCGCCTATCCCCAGGGACAGCAAGATCTGCCAGCCACCCAGCCCCAGGGCATACAGGCCGATGGCGAAGGAATAGTTGGCGATGTTGTGCACGTCGTTAGTCCACAGGGCAAAGATGCTGTAGCGGCCCCAGCGGCGACCTTCGGCCTTGGTCGGCGCCAGGTCGTTGTTGTGCAGCCGCGGGCTCAAGGCCAGGGAGGCTGCGGCGTTGTCATCGGGGGCAGTGGTGGAGGAGGGCAGATCCAGCGCGATGTTATTGGAGAGACTTGTACGCATTCCGGCAGGCTCCTGATTCTCGGCGCTGCGATGACTGTGCATGAGCGCGGGGCTCGACAAATCTTCGTCGCGGCGGGCGAGCATCATTGGTTACGGGGCATCTGCAGCCTGTACGGGATAGGGCGCTTCAGGCTTGCGGATCTAAAGTGTGTGTATGTTTTATAAATGTTGTATACAAAACACTTGGCGACTCAAGCCAGATTTATGCCACTTAAGGATCTATCCAACGTAACGCTAATTTCGTTTCGTTATGGTCTTTGAATAACTAGCTGAAATACGGCGATTTAAAGCTGACCGTTTAAACAGGTATTTATTTTTTGGCGAACGCCAGTGGAGGAAGGAAGCCAGGTGAGGCGGGGAATTGGGTGTAACTTTTCGGGGCAGTAACGACATAAGTGCACACAAAAATGCCACTTGTGGTGACATTTTTGTGTACAGAGGGCGGCGGACGCTTAGACGGTCTTGGATTTGGCGATGATGTTTCCGGCGTGGAGCCCGCATTCTTTCTGCGTGGCTTCTTCCCACCACCAGCGACCTTCGCGTTCGTGCTGGTTCGGCAGCACCGGGCGGGTGCAGGGTTCGCAGCCGATGCTGATGAAGCCGCGTTCATGCAGGCTGTTGTAGGGCAGTTCCAGCATGCGGATGTAACCCCAGACTTCTTCGCTGGTCATCTGCGACAGGGGGTTGAATTTGTACAGGGTGCGCTCCGGGGTGGAAAACGCCGTGTCGATTTCCAGCACGGCCACCTGGCTGCGGGTGCCGGGGCTCTGGTCGCGGCGCTGGCCGGTGGCCCAGGCGCGGACATCGGTCAGCTTGCGGCGCAGCGGCTCGATCTTGCGGATGCCGCAGCACTCGCCGTGACCGTCCTTGTAGAAGCTGAACAGGCCTTTTTCCTTCACGAAGGGTTCAAGTTTCGTGTAGTCCGGCGAGACCAGTTCGATGTCGATCTTGTAGTGCTCGCGCACCTGATCGATGAAGCGATAGGTCTCCGGGTGCAGGCGACCGGTGTCGAGGCTGAACACCTTGACGTTCTTGTTCAGTTTCCAGGCCATGTCCACCAGCACCACGTCTTCGGCGCCGCTGAACGATATCCACAGCTCGTCGCCGAATTCGGCGAAGGCCAGCTTGAGGATGTCCTGGGGGGACTTGTTGGCATAGGTCGTGGCGAGTTCCACGACGTCGAACGATGGGCTCATCAGGGCGGTTTCCTACAGGTCGGTGGCGCTGGGCGCTCTATATGGGGCTGATGGTAACAAAAGCTGTCGGGGCTGGCGCGCTCCTGTGCGTTGCGCGGGCTCTGGCGAATGGCTAGAGTCGGCAAGCCTTTTATTCGCTCAACCGATAAACATCAGAAAAAATGGGAGTGTCTTGTGGAAATTGCCTGTCTCGACCTGGAAGGTGTGCTGGTCCCGGAGATCTGGATCGCCTTTGCCGAAAAAACCGGGATTGAATCCCTCAGGGCAACCACTCGGGACATTCCCGACTACGACGTGCTGATGAAGCAACGGTTGCGCATCCTTGATGAGCATGGCCTCAAGCTCTCCGACATCCAGGAAGTCATCGCCACCCTCCAGCCGCTGGACGGCGCCATCGAATTCGTCGACTGGCTGCGCGAGCGCTTCCAGGTGGTGATTCTTTCCGACACGTTCTACGAATTTTCCCAACCGTTGATGCGCCAGCTGGGCTTCCCGACTTTGCTCTGCCATCGCTTGATTACCGATGACAGCGGGCGGGTGACGGGGTACCAGTTGCGTCAGAAAGATCCCAAGCGCCAGTCGGTTTTGGCTTTCAAGAGCCTGTACTACCGAGTGATTGCAGCGGGCGATTCCTATAACGACACCACGATGCTGGGCGAAGCCGACGCCGGGATTCTGTTCCATGCGCCGGAGAACGTGATCCGTGAATTCCCGCAATTCCCGGCGGTGCACACGTTTGCCGAGTTGAAGCAGGAATTCCTCAAGGCTTCGAACCGCCATCTCAGCCTGTAAGTAAAAAACCTGTGGGAGCGAGCTTGCTCGCGATAGCGGTGTGCCAGTCGGCATTGATGTTGACTGACACACTGTCATCGCGGGCAAGCCTTGCTCCCACAGGGGTACAGCGCCAGTCTGTGGGAGCAAGGCTTGCCCGCGATGCTTTTAGAGGCTTTGCAAGGTTTCCAGCAACACCCGAACCTTGGTAATCGACTCCTGATACTCGGCCTCCCAGTCCGAATCCGCGACAATCCCGCCGCCGCCCCAGCAGCACACCTGCCCATCCTTGACCAACAAACTGCGGATGGCGATGGAACTGTCCATTTCCCCGCGCACGTCCAGGTACAGCAACGAGCCGCAATACAGCCCGCGCCGGGTCGGCTCGAGTTCGTCGATGATTTGCATGGCGCGGATTTTCGGCGCGCCGGTGATCGAGCCGCCGGGGAAGCTGCCGGCGATCAGGTCCAGGGCGTCCTTGTCGTCGGCCAGTTCGCCGGTCACGCTGCTGACCAGGTGATGCACGTTCGGGTAGCTTTCCAGGCTGAACAACTCCGGCACCCGCACCGAGCCGATACGGCAGGTGCGACCCAGGTCGTTGCGCAGCAGGTCGACGATCATCAGGTTTTCCGCCCGGTCCTTGGGGCTGGCCAGCAGCTCGGCGGCGTGGGCCGCGTCTTCCTCGGGCGTTGTGCCGCGGGGGCGGGTGCCCTTGATCGGCCGGGTTTCCACCTGGCCTTCGCTGACTTTGACGAAGCGCTCTGGGGACAGGCTCAGTACCGCGCCGCCCTCCGGCAGGCTCTGGAAGCCGGAAAACGGTGTCGGGCAAGCCGCCCGCAACGCCTGGTAAGCGGCCCAGGCATCACCTTGGCAGGGCGCGCGGAAGCGTTGGGCGAAGTTGACCTGATAGCAGTCGCCGGCCTGGATGTACGCCTGGATACGTTCGAACGCCTGTCGGTAGGCTTCGGCACTGAGGTCTGGCGTCATCGGTCCTTCAAGGCTGAACGAGGGAACGGCGGCGGTGGTCGGCTGGCTGAACAGCGCGATCAGGCGCTGGCGTTCGTCTTCGCCGCAATGGGGATGGAACACCAGTTGGCTGGTGCCCGCCTGGTGATCGCTGATCAAAGCCCAGTCGTACACGCCAAAACGTGCGTCGGGCAGTTGCAGATCGTCCTGGGCGTGGGACGGCAGGGTTTCGAGGTGTCGGCCGAAGTCGTAGCTCAAGTAGCCGATCAGGCCGCCGGCGAAAGGCAATTGCACCGTGGCCGGCAGCACCGCGTCGCCCAGTTGCGTCAGCTGGATGCGCAGGCGTTGCAGGAAATCGCTGCCGCTCTCATTCGGCAACACCGCCAATTGTGCCAGCGGCCAGGCGCTGAGCAGGTCGTAACGCCCACGCTCGGCACTCGGCCGGCCACTGTCGAGCAGCACGCTGCCCGGGGCATGACGGATCGCCGCGAAATACTCGGCGGGGTTGGTGCGG
>NZ_JACNDD010000171.1:0-13305 GCF_017351395.1 Pseudomonas sp. FW305-28 | reverse complement strand
CTGCTCGCGATGAAGGCAACCCGGTCTCCCGGTTCGCCGCGACCTTACTCCAGCGCCGCCGCCGGACCGAAGAATTCGTAGCGGCTCTGCCGGTCCGGCACGCCCAGGGCCTTGAGGTGGCGTTTGACGGCGCCCATGAAACCCTTCGGCCCAAGGAAATAGGCGTCCAGGTCACGCTGCTCCGGCAGCCATTGCGCCAATTGCTCCTGGCTCAGCAGCCCCACCTTATCCGCCGCTGGGCTCAAGCCATCGTCTTCGTCGTAGCAGTAGAAGCGCTTGAGTTGCGGATGCCGCCTGGCCAAGTCGTCGATCCAGTCGCGGAAGGCATGGGCGCGGCCGTTGCGTGCACAGTGGATGAAATGCACCGGCCGCTCGGTTTGCAGTGCCGCCTGCAGCATGGCCAGGGTCGGTGTGATACCGACGCCGCCGCTGATCAGCACCAGCGGCTTGTCGCTGGCGGTCAGGTAGAAATCCCCGGACGGCGGGAACAACTGGATACGGCTGCCGACTTCGAAATGATGATGCAGGTGGTTCGACACCCGCCCGCCCAGCTCGCGCTTGACGCTGATCCGATACCGACCATTGTCCGCCAGGGCCGACAGCGAATAGTTACGGCGCACTTCCTCGCCATCGAGGATGAGCTTCATGCCGATGTACTGGCCCGGCTCGGCCACCAGGATCGGGCCCTTGTCCGCCGGTTCGAAGTAGAACGAGGTGATCTCCGAGCTTTCCTGGACCTTGGCCGCCAGGATGAACTCACGCTCGCCACGCCAGCCGCCCGGCGCCTCGGCCTTCTTGTCGTACATGCCGGCTTCGGCACCGATCAGGATATCGGCCAACTGGTTGTAGGCAGCGCCCCACGCCGCGATCACCTCGGGCGTGGCGATCTCTGCGCCCAACACCTCAGCAATGGCTCGCAGCAGGCACGCACCGACAATCGGGTAGTGTTCCGGCAGGATCTGCAAGGCAACGTGCTTGTTGACGATTTTCGCCACCAGGTCGCCCAACTGGTCGAGCTGGTCAATGTGCCGCGCATACATCAACACGCCGTTGGCCAGCGCACGGGGTTGATCGCCACTGGCTTGGTGAGCCTGGTTGAACAGGGGGCGCACTTGCGGGTATTCGGACAGCATCATGCGATAGAAGTGAGTAATGAGCGCTTCACCACCGCTTTCCAACAAGGGAACAGTGGAACGAATGATGGCGCGTTCTTCTTGGCTGAGCATAAGGTGACTCCATGCAAGGACTTGAATAACAACTACGGCTCTACTATCAGTTTCCGTGCCATAATTTATTTCTTTATTTTTCAATCAGATAAATAAAGAGTAGTCATAAAGACACAGAACGATTTAGAGTCTTTTGGACTACATGGAGTCCTTATGACTGCAACCTCTCTACTCACAGCCTTGTTGCCCCTGGTGGCAGACCTGTCCCGCGAACTGCCTGAAGGCGAGCGCTATCGTCGCTTGCTGGGCGCCCTGCGCGCGCTGCTGCCCTGTGACGCAGCCGCGCTGCTACGCCTGGACGGGGACTGCCTCGTGCCCCTGGCGGTGGACGGTTTGAGCACCGATACACTGGGCCGGCGATTCCGGGTCAGCGAACACCCACGCTTCGAAGCGCTGCTGGCGAACCCGCAGCCCACCCGCTTCGCCGCCGACAGCGGCCTGCCCGATCCGTACGACGGGTTGGTCGACGGGCTGGCCGAGCACTTGGAGGTCCATGACTGCATGGGGTGTCCGCTGTTTGTCGACGAGCGCCCCTGGGGCCTGCTAACCCTGGATTCCCTGGACCCGGAACGCTTCGAACCCATCGACCTGAGCGCTTTGCAAGCCTTCGCCAGCCTCGCCGCCGCCACGGTCAGCGCCGCCGAACGCATCGAGCGCCTGGCCTTGAAGGCCGAGGATGAGCACCGTCGCGCCGAGGTCTATCGCCAGGCCAGCGGCCAGCAACATCGCGACATGGTCGGCCAGAGCAAGGCCCACAAGCGCCTGGTGGAAGAGATCGCGCTGGTGGGCGGCAGCGACCTGACCGTATTGATCACGGGCGAAACCGGTGTGGGCAAGGAGCTGGTCGCCCAGGCCATCCATGCCGCGTCGAAACGCGCCGGGCAGCCGCTCATCAGCCTCAACTGCGCCGCCCTGCCGGATACGCTGGTGGAAAGTGAACTCTTCGGCCACGTACGGGGCGCCTTCACCGGGGCGACGAACGACCGGCGCGGCAAATTCGAACTGGCCGACGGCGGCACCCTGTTCCTCGATGAGGTGGGTGAGTTGTCCCTGACTGTCCAGGCCAAGTTGCTGCGGGTGTTGCAAAGCGGCCAACTGCAGCGCCTGGGTTCGGACAAGGAGCACCGGGTCGATGTGCGCCTGATCGCGGCCACCAATCGCGACCTCGCCGAAGAAGTGCGCAACGGCCGTTATCGGGCCGATTTCTACCATCGCTTGAGCGTGTATCCATTGCAGGTACCGGCGCTGCGTGAGCGCGGACGGGACGTATTGCTGCTCAGCGGCTTCTTCCTGGAACAGAATCGTTCACGCATGGGCCTGGGCAGCCTGCGCCTGACCAACGACGCCCAGGCCGCATTGGTGGCCTACGACTGGCCGGGCAACGTACGCGAACTGGAACACCTGATTGGCCGCAGTGCCCTGAAGGCCTTGGGCCGCTGCCCGACGCGCCCGAAAATCCTCAGCCTCAGCGCCCAGGACCTGGGTTTGCCCCAAGCCCCTGTGGATAACCCTGCCCCATCGTCCACCGGCCCGGCACCGACCCTGTTGGGCGTGACGGGAGACATGCGCGAAGCGGTGGACGAATTCCAACGCAATCTGATCGCGGCCTGCCTGGAGCGGCATCAGCACAACTGGGCCAGCGCCGCCCGGGAGCTGGGGCTGGATCGGGCGAACCTGGGGCGGATGGCCCGGCGGTTGGGGCTGAAGTGATCGACCGTGCGCTTCCCGTGGCGAGGGAGCTTGCTCCCGCTGGAGTGCGAAGCACTCCCTATCGGCTGCGGCGCGATGTTGATCGGGCGACCGCTGTGCGCTTGAGCGGGAGCAAGCTCCCTCGCCACAAAAACGCCCCACCACAGGGATCTTGTTACAACGATCCCTGTTGTCGACCGCTTTCGTCCTAAAGCCTGCCCCCGACAAGTCGATAACCCAATATCAAAAGCTGTTTTGGCGATCTTCAGGCTCGCCCCACCTTTTTCCACAGAAGGTTTTTATGTCTTCCAACAAAGCCCGCGCAGATTCACTTTCGCTTCTGCTGTTTACCTTGCGCAGCGGCAAGCTGATGGCGATCAACCTGCTCAAGGTCAGTGAAATCATTCCCTGCCCACCGTTGACCAAACTGCCGGAGTCCCATCCGCACGTCAAAGGCATCGCCACCCTGCGCGGGACGTCGTTGTCGGTGATCGACCTGAGCCGCGCCATTGGCGAACGGCCGCTGGAAGATCCGGACGGCGGTTGCCTGATCGTCACCGACGTGAGCCGCTCCAAACAGGGCCTGCATGTGCAGGCGGTGAGCAAGATCGTGCATTGCCTGACCACCGACATCAAACCGCCGCCCTACGGCTCCGGTGGCGTACGTGCGTTCATCACCGGCGTGACCTCGGTGGACGGCACGCTGGTGCAAGTGCTGGACATCGAAAAGGTCATCCACGGCATCGCACCCGCGCAGATCGAAACCGCGCCGACCGAACTGAGCATGGAAGACGCCGAGGTCCTGGGCAACGCCCGGATCCTGGTGGTCGATGACAGCCAGGTGGCGTTGCAGCAATCGGTGCATACCCTGCGCAACCTGGGCCTGCAATGCCACACCGCCCGCAGCGCCAAGGAGGCCATCGACTGCCTGCTGGAACTGCAGGGCACTGCGCAGGAGATCAACCTGATCGTTTCCGATATCGAAATGTCGGAAATGGACGGCTACGCCCTCACCCGGACCCTGCGCGAAACGCCGGACTTCGCGCACCTCTACGTGTTGCTGCACACGTCGCTCGACAGCGCCATGAACAGTGAGAAGGCGCGACTGGCCGGCGCAAACGGGGTGCTCACCAAGTTCTCGTCGCCGGAATTGACCAAGTGCCTGATCACCGCGGCCAAGGCCGTCACCGAACAAGGGCGCTGACACTCACCCGCGGCAAGGCAGGCCGAATGCCAGGAGGCTGCGATCCTCGCGGCCTCTGAACACTGCTCCAACTTCAGGCAGCTCCGACCTCAGGCATACTCCTGTCCTGGTTCCCCTGAACAAGGACATTGTTGATGAAAACCCCTGCGCTGATGCTCCTCGGCCTCACTGCCGCCATGGCCTTTCAGGCTCAGGCTTCCAGCCCCGACGCCTGGGCCGCCTACGACAAAAAAGTGCTCGCCAGTTGCCTGAAGGCCAGCGGCCTTAAAGACCCCGAACCCGTCGGCACCGCCGCGCAATTCGACGACCGGGTGGGCTACACCGCTGTGTTGCTGCAAGGCCAATACCCACAGAAACACATGAAAGGCGCAACCGGCACCGAGTTGTGCCTCTACCGCAAGAAAACCAGGACCGCCTTCGTCACCGAATGGGACTCGATCCGCTCGACCGATGCCCCTCGATGAATGGCGCATAACTTGCTTCGCAGGGCTTATCGCGGCGTTTTTCCGGCGCCGCTTTCAGCCTATTGCCTTCGGTCGATCAATGAACACCACGTTTTCCTGTGTAGGGTGCGGTAAATGCTGTACCGGCCATCACGTTCCCCTGACCCTCGACGAAGCCAGGATGTGGGCCAATGACGGCGGCCAGGTGATTGTCCTGGTCGAGGCCTTCCTGCCCAATGGCCTCGGCCTTCCGGTGGCGCAACGTGAACATGCCGAACGACGCTCGGCAGTGGTCCGTAGCGGCACGAGCGACGCGCTGGTGGCGATCACGTTCGCCGCTTATAACGTGGGTCGTTGCCATAATCTGGACGACGAAAACCTGTGCCGCATCTATGAGCGCAGACCCTTGGTGTGCCGCATTTATCCCATGGAAATCAATCCACACATCCCGCTCAATCCCGCCGCCAAGGATTGCCCACCGGAGTCGTGGGAAACGGGGCCGCAGTTGATACTGGGCGGTGAATTGGTGGACCAGGAACTGGCCCGCTTGATCGAGCGTTCACGCCAGGCCGATCGTGAGGAAATCGCGCTCAAGGAACGCATCTGCATGTCGCTGGGCATCCACACGACGGCGTTGAAGGGCGACGGATTCACGGCCTACCTGCCGAACATGGCTGCGTTTGCCGCCGCTATCGATCAAGCCCGCTCGCAGCCGTTGGACCAGGCGGCTGGCGAATGGCAGTTCCACCTGTCCGGCGAGGACGTGGCCAACCAGGTCTCGGCCAGCGGCGCGCGGGTGGTCACTGAAGCACCGGTCACCTACGCCTTCATTTCCCTGCGAGCCGCCTGAGTTTGTAAAGATCCCCTGTGGGAGCGAGCTTGCTCGCGATGGCGCCAGCCCAGTCCCTCGCAATGGACTGACAGACCGCTATCGCGAGCAAGCTCGCTCCCACAGAGGACTGGCGGCGCTGCGATTACACCCTCCCCTCTCGCCTAACCCGCGCCAGGAATGTTAGCGTGCTTGGTATTCCCTGCAGATGAGCCTTGCACGATGAAAAAAACCGTACTTGCCTTCAGCCGTATCACGCCCCCCATGATCGAACGCCTGCGCCAGGACTTCGAAGTGATCGTCCCCAACCCGTCGAACGGCGACATCAACGCGCAGTTCAACGAAGCCTTGCCTCACGTCCACGGGCTGATCGGTGTCGGTCGCAAGCTCGGCCGCGAGCAACTGCAGAGCGCCACGAACCTGCAAGTGGTCTCCAGCGTGTCGGTGGGCTACGACAACTATGACCTGGCCTACTTCAATGAACGTGGGATCATGCTCACCAACACCCCCGACGTGCTCACCGAAAGCACCGCCGACCTGGCCTTCGCCCTGCTGATGAGCAGCGCCCGGCGCGTGGCCGAACTGGACGCCTGGACCAAGGCCGGGCAATGGCAAGCGACGGTCGGCCCGCAGTTGTTCGGCAGCGACGTACATGGCAAGA
The DNA here is from genome assembly GCF_017351395.1 of Pseudomonas sp. FW305-28. NCBI lineage: Bacteria > Pseudomonadati > Pseudomonadota > Gammaproteobacteria > Pseudomonadales > Pseudomonadaceae > Pseudomonas > Pseudomonas sp. FW305-28. Next base: position 7,253 of record NZ_JACNDD010000171.1, on the reverse strand, counting down.
CCCTGGGCATCGTCGGCATGGGCAACATCGGCGCAGCCATTGCCCGGCGTGGCCGGCTGGGGTTCAACATGCCGATTATCTACAGCGGCAACAGTCGCAAGACCGAGCTGGAAAACCAGTTGGGCGCACAATTTCGCGAACTGGACCAATTGCTGGCCGAAGCCGATTTCGTTTGCCTCGTGGTGCCGTTGAGCGAGAAAACCCGCCATCTGATCGGCCAGCGTGAACTGGGCCTGATGAAGCCGAGTGCCATCCTGGTCAACATTTCCCGTGGCCCTGTGGTAGACGAACCCGCGCTGATCGAAGCATTGCAGAACAACCGCATCCGCGGTGCCGGGCTGGATGTCTACGAGAAAGAGCCATTGGCCGAATCGCCGCTGTTCCAGCTGAAAAACGCCGTGACCCTGCCCCACATTGGCTCGGCGACTCACGAAACCCGTGAGGCCATGGCCAATCTGGCTGTGGATAACCTGCGCAGTGCCTTGCTGGGTGAGCGACCGCAGAACCTGGTCAACCCGCAAGTCTGGAAATAAATCCTCCGCAAAAGCCCCCGGGGGGAACACACCGTGGCGAGGGAGCTTGCTCCCGCTGGGCTGCGCAGCAGCCCCCTGCGGTTTATCTGACGCATTGCGGTGACAGATAGACCTTGGGGTCGCTTCGCAACCCAGCGGGAGCAAGCTCCCTCGCCACAGGTTTATCTCTGGACGTTATATGTCAGCGTGCGCCCAAGGCGACATTCGTCGCCACCGGCCGTGGCTTGCGGAACACCAGCACGTTCCCCAGCATCACCAGCACCAACCCCACCAATGCCGGCACTGTCCACTGGTAGCCCTCGACAAACGCCGAGACATTCAACGCCACCACCGGGAACAGCACGGTGCAATAGGCCGCCCGCTCCGGCCCCATGCGCCCGACCAGTGTCAGGTAGGCGGTAAAGCCGATCACCGACCCCGGGATGACCAGGTACAACAACGAGCCGATGTAGCGCGTGTTCCATTCCATATCGAACGGAATGCCTTTGAACCCACACCACACCGCCAGCATCGCTGCGCCATAGGCCATGCCCCAGGCATTGGTGGTCAATGGCTTGAGGCCAGCCTTCTGTTGCAGGCTCGACAACATGTTGCCCGCCGAGAAACACAACGTCCCCAGCAGCGCCAGTGCCAATCCGAGCATCGTTTGCGGGCTTGCGCTGTGGCCGGCCAGTTCCGGCCAGAACAGCAAGGCCAGCCCCGAAAGCCCCAGGGCGCCTCCCAACAGCACGTTACGGGCAATCCGCTGACCGAAGAAAACCCGGGCATTGAGGGCGTTCCAGAGGGTGGCCGTGGAAAACACCACGGCGACCAAGCCACTGGGGATCCACTGGCTGGCAGTCAGGAAGCACATGAAGTTGATGCAGAACAGGCACAGGCCCTGGGCAACGCAAATCAAATGGCCGCGCCGGTTCATCACCTGCAAGCGGCGGCTGAGCAGGAGCATGGCAAACAGGATCAGCGCCGCGAGACCGAAGCGATAGACAATCGACACGGGGATGGCGACCACGCCCAACTGCAGTTTCAGGGCGATCCAGGTCGTGCCCCAGATGAGCACGGTAAGCAGGTACAACGAGAGGTTCATGGTGACGGCTCCTGACAATGACCTTCAGTGTCACGCCGCCGCCGCTGCGGCACTTGCATAAACTTGCGGTTTTGTCGGCTGGCGGGCTGGCAGGAGCGGGGCGAGGGAGTAGGATGCAAGGCGTTGGAGAGAACCGATCATGCCCACATTGCAAAGCCTGCAAGTCTTCCAAGCCCTCAACAGCTCGCCCAATGCTCGCCTGGAGCACAGCGCCGAGCTCGGAGACGGCATGGCGGCCGCTTTGTGGAGCAACCATCACGATGCCCAGGACTACGAGGCGCCGACCCACCATACGTTGTCCTGCTACATCGCCGGTGGCACCGGTACGTTTCGCCGCGAACGACCCGATACCACAGGGGCGCCGGGCAAACTCTGCGTACTGCCCGCCGGCCATGAATCGGCCTGGGTCATCAACGGCGACATTCGCCTCGCCCATCTGTATTTCAGCGCTGAACAATTCGCCCTTGGGTGCATCACGCTACTGGACCGCGAACCGCGGCAGGTGCAATTGCACGAGGAGACATTCCTCGACGACCCGCAGCAGGCGCATCGCTTTCGCCAGTTGATCGCGCTGAACTGGGACGAGCCCGGGGAACGCCTGTTGACCACCAGCCTGGCCCATGACCTGCTCAACCACCTGCTGCTCAGCCAGGTCGGCCAACGCCAGGGGCTTCGCCTCAAGGGCGGCCTGGCGGCTCACCAGCGGCGGTTGCTGGTGGATTACGTCGACAGCCACCTGGCCGACCCCATCAGCCTCGGGCAATTGGCGACGTTGTGCGCGTTATCCGAATACCACTTCGCGCGGATGTTCCGCGAAAGCTTCGGGCTGCCGCCCCATCAGTATGTACTGGCCCGGCGCCTGGCTTGCGCGCAACACTTGCTGCGCACCACCTCACAACCGTTGGGCGAGGTGGCACTGGCCTGCGGATTCGCCAGCGCCAGCCACTTCACCAACCGTTTTCGCCAGACCTTGGGGGCGAGCCCCGGGGAATATCGACAGGCATTCTTGCGCTAGGCGCCACCGCGCTCCGGCCAAATGAAACAACCCGGCACTGATCCCGATTGCCGTAGCCACTGCCGCGCCTCTACAATGCGAACAATTCTTGTTCTCTAGCACAGCTCAGCGCTGTCGGGATGTTCCTCGTTGCCGCCTGCACACACCGTCGAAGTGCTCTACAACGCCCATCACAGTTGGCTCAACAGCTGGTTGCGAAGAAAACTCGGGTGCCCCGACAGCGCCGCAGACCTGGCGCAGGACACCTTCATGCGCGTACTGACGACGCGCAATCCGCAGCCTGTCCTGGAACCCCGCGCGTTCCTTACGACCATTGCCAAGCGCGTACTGTTCAACCATTACCGCCGCCAGGACCTCGAGCGCGCCTACCTCGACACCCTCGCCCAACTGCCGGAGCAAGTGGCGCCGTCGGAGGAAGAACGGGCAATCATCCTGCAAACCCTGACGGAACTGGACCAACTGCTCGATGGGTTGCCGCGAGCGGTCAAGCAGGCGTTTCTGCTGGCCCAGGTCGATGGCCTGACCTACAACGAAATCGCCCGTGAACTGGGGATTTCCCTGGCAACGGTCAAGCGCCATCTGAACAAGGCAGCGATGCGCTGCTACTTCGCCTTATGACCCCGTCGATCAACGGCGCACCTGACGTCAGCGCCCAAGTCGCCGAGCAGGCCGTGCACTGGCTCCTGGAAATGCAGCAAGGCCCACTCGACACCCGCCAACAGCAAGCCTGGGAGCAATGGCTCGATGCTCATAGCGAGCATCGCCGCGCCTGGGAACATATCCAACGGGTCAATCAACGGCTGCGCAGCGTATCCCCTGCGTTAGCCCATGCGACCCTCAATGCACCGAAGTCCGCCATGCGGCGGCGGGCGCTCAAAACGTTACTGGTACTGGGGGCCGGCTCAACGTTGGCCTGGGGCCTGCGTGAACGCCAGTGGCTGCCACCCTTGATGGCCGATTTCCGCAGCCCGGTGGGCGAACGGCGTCGCCTGATGCTGGATGACGGCAGCCAGTTGCAGCTCAACAGCGGCAGCGCGGTCGACGTTCGCTTCGACGCTCAACGCCGCTTGATCCGCCTGCTGGAGGGTGAACTGTTGTTGACGGCGGCCCGGGACCCCAGGCCCCTGCACGTACTGACCGCCCATGGCCGGCTGGAAAGCCGCAACGCCCGGTTCAACGTACGCGAATATCCGGAACACACCCAGGTGGCGGTGTTTGAAGGCGAGGTGGAGATTCACAGCCGACACGGCCCGTCGTCGTTACTGGGTACATCACGGCAACTGAGCCTTGGCATCAACGGCGCCGGGCCCGCCACGGCGCTGGATGCCAACAGCGGCGCCTGGACGGAAGGCATGCTGATAGCCGCGCACATGCGCCTGGCGGACTTTCTCGACGAGCTCGGCCGGTACCGACGCGGCCAATTGCACTGCGACGAGGCGGTCGCCAACCTTCTGATCTCCGGAACTTATCCGCTGGACAACAGCGAACGAATCCTCGATCTGCTGGAGGTCAGCCTGCCGGTAAAAGTACGCCGCTTTACCCGCTATTGGGTCTCGGTCGAGGCTCGTGCTTGAACCATGACCGTCCTGCTGGAAAAAAAACACGCAACCGTGAGCCGTTTTCCCCGCCTCGGGTGACAGAGAAGGAAAGCCACTTCGATACAACCTTCTCGGGATCCTCATCCATGCCGCAGCAACCTACCCGTCTCACCCCGCTCGCCCGTACCATGCGTCAATGGCTCCTGGGGGCCAGCTTGAGTTTCGTCGCACTGCCTTGCGTACAGGCTGCCGATGCCAAGGCCTATCACATCGCGCCGTCGTCACTGGAAAACGCCCTCAATCAGTTCGGACGCGAGGCCGGGGTGTTGATTTCCTTCGGCTCGCAGACAACCGCTGGCCTGCAGAGTCGCGGCCTGGAAGGCAGCTACAGCCCGGAGCAAGGGCTGAGCGCGCTGCTCGAAGGCACGGGCCTGCAAGCCCGGCCCGAGGGAGATAACGCCTTCAGCCTGCAACCGGCCACCACCACCGCGCTGGACATCGGCACCACCACCGTGGTCGGCGACTGGCTCGGCGACGCCGCACAAGCCAATGTCTTCGAACACCCCGGTGCCCGTGACGTCATCCGCCGTGAAGCGTTCGAACGCCAGGGTGCGACGCAGGCGCGGGATGTGCTCAATCGCATTCCCGGCGTCAACGCACCGGAAAACAACGGCACCGGTAGCCATGACATGGCGCTGAACTTCGGTATTCGCGGGCTCAACCCACGCCTGGCGTCACGCTCCACGGTGCTGATGGACGGCATCCCGGTGCCTTTCGCACCTTACGGCCAACCGCAACTATCGTTCGCGCCGGTCAGCATGGGCAACATGGACGCGGTGGATGTCGTGCGCGGCGGCGGCGCAGTGCGCTACGGCCCGCAAAACGTCGGCGGCGTGGTCAACTTCGTGACGCGGGCGATTCCCGATGCTCCCACGGTAAAGGGGGGCTTCCAGACCGAGACGAGCCCATCCTCCAGCCATGACGGTTTCAAAACGTCCTCCAATCTGCTGGCGGGCGGCACCGCCGACAACGGCTTGGGCGGTGCCCTGCTGTATTCCGGCACCCGCGGCGGCGACTGGCGCGAACACAGCGACACACAAATCGATGACCTGATCCTCAAGGGTAACTACCAGTTGGACGAGGCCAACAGTTTCAATGCCATGGCCCAATATTACGAAGGCGAGGCCGATATGCCCGGCGGCCTGAATGTGGCCGACTACGATGCCAACCCGTATCAATCCACACGCCCGAACGACCGTTTCTGGGGCCGTCGCACCCTGGTCAATTTCGGCTACCGCTACCAACAGGACCGCCGGGAATTCACCGCCAGCACGTTCTTCACCAAGACTTTGCGCAGCGGCTACCTGGACCAGGGCACCTTCCTGTCTCTGTCGCCTCGCGAATATTGGGTCCGCGGCCTGGAAACCCGTTTTGCCCAAGGTTTCGACCTCGGCCCCACCAGCCACGAGGTTGGCATCGGCTATCGCTACATCAACGAGGCCGGCCACGAACTGCGATACCGCACGCCCATCGCCAGCAACGAATTGCCGACCACCTCCAGTCGCAACGACCGTGATACGCGTGGGGGCACCGAGGCCAATGCGTTTTTCATCGATGACCGGATCGACATCGGGAAATGGACCATCACGCCGGGTGTTCGCTACGAAATGATCGAATCTCAGCAGACCAACAACCTGACGAATGTGAAGTACAAGGGCGACTACAACACGGCCTTGCCGGCATTGAACGTGCTGTATCACCTGACCGATGAGTGGAATCTGTATGCCAATACCGAAGGCTCGTTCGGCAGTGTGCAGTACAGCCAGATGCCTAACCGTGTCAGCAGCGGTGAAGTGAAACCGGAAAAGGCCCGCACCTGGGAGCTTGGTACCCGCTATGACGATGGCAACCTGCGGGCGGAGATCGGCGCATTCCTGATCAACTTCGACAACCAGTATGAAAGCAACCAGACCAACGATTCAGTGATTGCCCGCGGCGAGACTCGCCACCAAGGCATCGAAACCAGCCTCAATTACGCCCTTGATGGCCTGAGCCCTGCACTGGCCGGTTTCGACGTGTATGCCACGTATGCCTTCGTCGATGCCACCATTCGTGAAGACGGGCCGAACAAAGGCAACCGCGTGCCATTCTCTTCGAAGCACAAAGGCACCCTGGGCGTGGGTTATACGGACGGGCCGTGGAAGCTGAACCTGGACAGCACCTATCAGAGCGCGCAGTTTGCCGACAACGCCAACACCCGGGCTGAAAGCGCCGACGGCAGTACCGGCAATATCCCCGGCTACATGCTGTTCAGCAGCCGCGCTGCCTATGATTTCGGCCCGCAACTGTCGGACCTGAACGTGGCGGTGGGTGTGAAGAACATCTTCAATACCCAATATTTCACCCGCTCGTTCGACGACAACAACCGAGGCAAGTACGTGGGGGAGCCGCGCACGCTGTATGTGCAAACGTCCGTGGCGTTTTGATTCGGGGCTACGGTGAACCGCTGAAACAAGACGGGCCTGCGATTGCAGGCCCGTTCGGTGAGTGACTTTAAGCGATCGGGCTCAGCCGTTGAGTGCGGCCCGTTCGTTCTCCAGGAATTCTTCTTCCAATAGCGCATCGGCCAAGGCAACGGATTCGGTCGGCGTCGCAATGGTTGCGCGCTTGCCGCGCAGTTTGCCGAACAAGTGCTCCAAGGCGTTTTCAAGCTTGGTGGCCGCCCCCTCGATCGCCAGTTCCAGCGTATCGGCCTTGTGCGTCACGGAAATCGGCTGGTGGCCTTTAGGCCGCGCTTCAAGCTGGCAACGCAGGTCATGGGGACCGGGCTTGTCGCCGTTCTCGTCCCGCAAATGAACCTCGACCCGTGTCAGGTCTTCTTCATAACGTTCGAGCGTGCTTTCGATGGTAGTACGTACCCACTCCTCCAGTCGGATGCTGCTTTGAATATGGTTATCGCTGTTGACTTGGATTTGCATAGTTCATCCCTTATTTCAGCTAGCTCGCCGGGGGCCATCGACGTGAATGCAACGGCCCCTTGAATACAGAGTCGGGCTGGCGGAAGAACAATTCAACCCCTGGGA
>NZ_JACNDD010000170.1:0-13396 GCF_017351395.1 Pseudomonas sp. FW305-28 | reverse complement strand
CAGGAGCTCGAACCAGCGATCCGGCTGGTTGCGCAGGAATTCCCAGTCGCCTTCGCGCTCGTAGGCGCTGGCCAGGCGCGGCAGTACCGGCGTCATGCGCACCAGGGCCTGTTCGTTGAGGTAGTCCAGAAAGCCTTTGCCGAAGCTCCAGCCGTTGGCCACCCCCATGCTCAGGATGACGAACAGCACGCTGGCCAGTACGGCAATAAACAGCTTGGTGGAGATGCTCAGTTTCATGGGCTCGGGCAGTTCGATGAATGGCCCGACCATTTAGGCCCTGGCGCGATGAAGATTCAAGGGCGGCGGGCAATCTTCAATTTTCCTGCACATTTGCCTCGCAGTATGGCGCCTGGCTTGAACCATCCGTCTTGCAGAGGCATTTATGTCGACCAAATTATTCGCCAAATCCCTGGTGACCACCGCCATCCTGGTGTGCTTGATCGTTTTGTTCCTGTTGGGCGGTTGCTCCGGCGAATCGGCACCCACGCCCGAACCGCCCAAGGTGTCGGTGATCACCGTGCAGCCGCAAAGCCAGGCACTGACCACTGAGCTGGCCGGACGCACCCAGGCGTTCATGGTCGCCGAGATACGCCCGCAGGTCGGCGGTATCGTCCAGCAGCGCTTGTTTGTCGAAGGGGCCGAGGTCAAGGCCGGGCAGGCGCTGTACCAATTGGACGCAGCCTCCTACAAGGCCGCATTGGCGCAAGCCCAGGCGAACCTGGCCAAGGCCCGCGCCACGTTGAAGTCGGCCCAGGCCACGGCCAAGCGTGACGCACAGTTGGCGAAGATCGATGCCATCAGCCAGCAGGACAACGAAGATGCCCAGGCCAGCCTGCTGACTGCCGAAGCCGAATTGCAAGTGGCCCAGGCCGATGTCGACACCGCGCGCATCAACCTGGCGTATACCCGCATCGGTTCGCCCGTCAGTGGGCGCATCGAAACCTCGACGGTCACGCCTGGCGCGCTGGTGGTGGCCAACCAGGACAGCGCACTGACCACGGTGCAGCAGTTGGACCCGATGTATGTAGACGTCACCCAATCGACCACCGAGCTGTTGCGTCTCAAGCGCGACCTGGCCAGCGGTGTGCTCCGGAGCAATGGCGAAGGTGAGGCGCGGATCAGTCTCAAGCTCGATGACGGCAGCACCTACGGCCATGAAGGCCGTTTGAAGTTCAGTGGGGTCAGCGTCAATGAGGGCACTGGCACGGTGACCCTGCGGGCGCAAATCGCCAACCCGGACCGACTGTTGCTGCCGGGCATGTACGTGCGGGCGGTGCTGGAGCAGGCGCGGGATGACCAGGCCATCCTGATTCCGCAGAAGGCGGTGACCCGCAGTGCCAGCGGTGCGACTTCGGCCCTGGTGGTGGTCAATGGCAAGGTCGAGCAGCGCATGCTGACCATCGACCGCGCCGTGGATAACCAGTGGTGGGTCACGGCGGGGTTGAACGCGGGAGACCAGGTGATTGTCGAGGGCGGGCAGAAAGTCCGCGTCGGTGAAAGCGTCGTGGTACAGAACGCCGGTACCCGCAGCCGTACGCAGAAAGCAACGCCTGTTGCCATTGCGCAGGAGGGTTGAACATGGCGCGCTTCTTTATCGATCGACCGATTTTCGCCTGGGTCATCGCCATCGTCATCATGCTCGCTGGCGCCTTGTCCATCAGTCAGTTGCCCTTGGAACAGTACCCGGACATCGCGCCGCCGACGGTGCGTATTTCCGCGACCTACACCGGCGCCTCGGCCAAGACCGTCGAAGACTCGGTGACCCAGGTCATCGAACAGCAAATGAAGGGCCTGGACAACCTGACCTACATGTCGGCCTCCAGCGGCTCGGATGGCAGCGCCAGCATCAGCCTGACCTTCACCGCCGGTACCAACCCGGACGTGGCCCAGATGCAGGTGCAGAACAAGCTGCAACAGGCCGAGTCGAGGCTGCCGCAGTCGGTGCAGAGCGAGGGCCTGACCGTGACCAAGGGCGGTTCGGACTTCCTGATGATTGCCGCCCTGGCCTCCGACAATCCGAGCGTCACCGGCACGCAGATCGGCGATTACATTTCCAGCACCCTGCTCGATTCCATCAGCCGCATCGACGGCGTCGGCGACGTGCAGACATTGGGTTCCGGCTATGCCATGCGCATCTGGCTGGACCCGGCCCTGCTGGAAAAATACGCGCTGATGCCTTCGGATGTCAGCACGGCCCTGGAGGCGCAGAACACCGAGGTTTCTGCCGGTCAACTCGGCGCCATGCCGGCGGTGAAAGGTCAGCAGTTGAACGCCACCATCAGCGCCCGTAGCAAGCTGCAAACCGTCGAAGAGTTTCGCAACGTGGTGGTCAAGTCCACCAGCGACGGTGCGGTGGTGCTGCTCGGGGATGTGGCGCGGGTTGAATTGGGCAGTGAAAGCTACGATGTCGGTTCTGCCCTCAACGGCAAACCCGCTGCCGCCATGGGCGTCCAGCTCGCTGCCGGGGCCAACGCCCTGAACGTGGGCGAGGCGGTGAAGGCCAAGCTCAAGGAGCTGGAGGCGTTCTATCCGACGGAGCTGCAACTCAAGAACGTGATTGCCTACGACACCACGCCTTTTGTCAGCCTGTCCATCGAAGAGGTGGTCAAGTCACTGGGCGAGGCGATTGTCCTGGTGGTGCTGATCATGTTCCTTTTCCTGCAGAACCTGCGGGCCACGTTGATCCCCGCGATCACGGTGCCGGTGGTGCTGCTGGGTACATTCGGCGTGCTGGCGCTGTTCGGTTATTCGATCAACACCCTGACCATGTTCGCCATGGTCCTGGCCATCGGCCTGTTGGTGGACGACGCGATTGTGGTGGTGGAAAACGTCGAGCGGGTGATGGGCGAGCAGGGGCTGTCGGCCCTGGACGCCACGCGCCAGTCGATGGATGAAATCACCAGCGCCCTGGTCGGCATCGCCCTGGTGCTCAGTGCGGTGTTCATTCCCATGGCGTTTTTTGGCGGCTCCACTGGCGTTATCTACCGGCAGTTTTCGGTCACCATCGTCTCGGCCATGGTGCTCTCGGTACTCGTCGCCATGACGCTGACGCCGGCATTGTGCGCGACCCTGCTCAAGCCGTCCGATAGCCAGGGCCATGGTCCTCAACGCGGATTCTTCGGCTGGTTCAACCGCACGTTCGAGCGTGCTGCCGAGGCCTATAAACGCCAGGTGGGGGGCATTTTGCAGCGCGGGCGCGTCGGCTGGCTGGTGTATGGGCTGGTACTGTTGGCGATGGCCGCCGGTTATTTCAGCCTGCCGACTTCGTTCCTGCCTGACGAAGACCAGGGCATTCTCATGGCCCAGGTGCAGTTGCCAGTCGGGGCCACGGACAGCCGCACGCAAGCGGTGGTCAAGCAGTTCGAAAGCTACCTGCTCGAACAGCCGGAAGTCGAAGCACTGATCAGCATTTCCGGCCTGGGCATGAACGGCAACAGCCAGAACAGCGCCCGTGCATTCATTCGACTCAAGGACTGGAGCGAACGCACGGGGGCGGGGCAGGATGCGGCGTCCTTCGCCCAGCGCGCGACCATGGCACTGTCGAGCATCGGCGATGCCAATGTGTTCGTCATGCAGCCGCCGGCCGTGCGCGGCCTGGGGCAGACATCCGGCTTCGACCTGCAACTCAAGGACCTCGCCGGCCTGGGACATGACGCGCTGGTGGCGGCGCGGGAAAAACTCATCGAGCAGGCCAACCAGGACCCTCGCTTGCTGGGGGTTCGCAGCAATGGCCTGGACGATGCACCGCAACTCAAGGTCAACATCGATGATCGCAAGGCCGGGGCCTTGGGCCTGAGCACCAGCGACATCAACACCACGCTGTCCACGGCGTTGGGCGGCACTTACGTCAATGACTTCCTCAACCAGGGGCGCGTGAAGAAAGTCTACGTCCAGGGTGAGGCCGCGGCACGGATGCAGGCGGCTGACCTGGAGCACTGGTTCGTGCGCAACAGCAACGATGAGATGGTGCCGTTTTCCTCGTTCGCCAGCAGTTCGTGGAGCTACGGCTCGCCGTTGCTGGAACGCTACAACGGCAACGCCTCGATGGAGGTGGTTGGCGATCCGGCGCCCGGCATCAGTTCCGGGGACGCCATGGATGCGGTGGAAGCGCTGATCAAGCAATTGCCGGAGGGCATCGGCTACGAGTGGACCGGGCAGTCCTATCAGTTGCGCCTTTCCGGTTCGCAGGCGCCGTTGCTGTACGGGATTTCGGTGCTGTTCGTTTTCCTCTGCCTCGCTGCGCTCTATGAGAGTTGGTCGGTGCCTTTCTCGGTGATGCTGGTGGTGCCGCTGGGGGTGGTGGGCGCGGTGCTGGCTACCCGTGTCAGTGGCTTGAGTAACGATGTCTACTTTCAGGTCGGGTTATTGACCACCGTGGGGTTGGCCGCCAAGAACGCGATTCTGATCGTCGAGTTCGCCAAGCACCTGCAAGAGCAGGGCAACAGCTTGTGCGAGGCGACGCTGATCGCTGTGCGCCAACGCCTGCGGCCGATTCTCATGACGTCCCTGGCCTTCATGTTCGGTGTATTGCCCCTGGCCCTGAGTAGCGGCGCCGGTTCCGCCGGACGTCAGGCCATTGGTACCGGTGTGCTGGGCGGCATGTTGTCCGCCACGGTGTTGGGGATCTTCTTCGTTCCTTTGTTTTTCGTGCAGATTCGCCGGCGTTTCGCCCGCGTTTCCACGGCTTCGACCTCTGTTCCATCCGCCCAGTCAGGTGATGCATGATCAAGTTCCGCTGGCCATTGCTGGCCATCTTCACGCTGCTCGGTGGCTGCCTGAATCTGGCGCCGCAGTATGAACGCCCTGAGGCGCCAGTCCCCGAGCAATGGCTGCCGGCTGCCGGTACGCCCGAGGGCAAAGTGAGTGCCGACATCGAGTGGCAGCACTTTTTCACCGACAGCCGCCTGGCGCGCTTGCAGTCCCTGGCACTGAGCAACAACCGCGACCTGCGCCTGGCGGTCCTGAACGTTGAAAAGGCCCAGGCGCAATACCGCATCCAGCGCGCCGAGTCATTGCCTTCGATCGATGCCAGTGTCAGTGGCACTCACAGTCGCACGCCCGGAACGTTGTCCAGCACGGGCTCGGCGGCCACCACCCATGACTACAGTGCGCAACTGGGTTTGAGCAGTTATGAAGTGGATCTGTTCGGACGGGTGCAGAACCTTCAGGACGAAGCCCTGGAGGAGTATCTGTCCCTGACCGAAACCCGCCGCAGCACGCAGATCAGCCTGGTGGCCGAAGTGGCGACGGCCTGGCTGACTCTGGCGGCCGATAACGAGCGCTTGCACCTGGCCCAGGAGACCTTGCGCAGCCAGCAGGTGACCTACGAACTGACCCAACGCAGCCACGCCCTGGGTGGCTCCTCCGGTCTGTCCGTGGCCCAGGCGCAAACCACCGTGGAGTCGGCACGGGTCGACGCAGCGGCGTATGAAAGCCAGATCCTGCAGGATCGCAACGCCCTGCGGCTGCTGGTGGGCAGCGACATTCCCGAAGAGTTGTTGCCGGGTGCGTACCTGGAATCAGCCGCGGCGCTGGTGCAGGTGCCGGCAGAGCTGCCGTCCAGCCTGTTGCAACGACGCCCCGATGTGCTGGCCGCCGAGCACACGCTCAAGTCGGCCAATATCGACATCGGTGCCGCCCGTGCGGCGTTCTTTCCCAGTATCAGCCTGACGGCCAATGCCGGTTCCTCAAGCTCGGCCCTGTCCGGCCTGTTCAAGTCCGGCAGTGGCGCCTGGACGTTTGCCCCGAGCATCAGCCTGCCGATCTTCGATGCCGGCAGTAACCGCGCGACGCTGGACTCGGCGAAGACCGAGCGCGAGATCCAGGTGCAGACCTACCAGCAAACACTGCAGAGCGCCTTCAAGGAAGTGGCCGATGCCCTGGCGGAGCGCAGCACGCTGGATCGCCGTATCGAGGCCCAACAGGCGTTGACCGACGCCAGCCGCAAGAGCTTCGAGCTCTCCGACGCTTTGTACCGTGGCGGTTCCCAGAGCTATCTCGACGCCCTCGACGCCCAGCGTTCCCTGTACAGCGCGCAACAGGACCTGATCACCCTGCGCCTGACCGAGCAGAGCAACCGCGTGACGTTGTACAAGGTGATGGGCGGCGGTTGGAATTAAGAAGCGCTGTGGGAGGAGTACCTGTGAGAGGAGTGTCCTGTGAGAGCCAAGCCCCCTTGTGGGAGCCGAGCTTGCTCGCGATAGCGTCAGCACATTCACCATCCCTGCCAACTGACCCACCGCCATCGCGAGCAAGCTCAGCTCCCACAGGAGATTTGTGGTGAACACCGAATCCATGCCCCCCGAGCCGCCCTGTGGCAGTGAGCAAGCTCAGCTCCTACAGGGGATATCGTGAACCCATATGAATTGGAAACAGGCTCAAGCGGCCGTCGATTTTTCCCGGCTGTCGCTCGCGGTGTCACGAAATAGCCGGGGCGACATGCCGAACGTCGATTTGAAATGCCGGCTGAAGTGGGAACTGCTGCCATAGCCCCAGGCGTAGGCGATCTCGGTGAGCGAGCGGTGGGCGTGTTCCCGGTTGCGCAGGTCCTCGGCACAACGTGACAGGCGCCGTTGCCAGATGTATTCGCTGACACTGCACCCCAGTTCATCCTGGAAGGCGCGGTGCAGGCTGCGTACCGAGCACTGTTCGGCGTTGGCGATGCGTTCGATGGTCAGGTCGCGGTCGGCCAGGTGGCGCTCGATGTACGCCTTGAGGCGGTTCTGCTTGAAGAAGCGGAAGTCGTGTTCGAGCTGCTTTTCTTCCTGCTTGTTCTTCAGCGCGTTATCCAGCAGCCCGGTGATGCTGTCACCGATCAGCCCGGCCGAATGGTTGTTCAGCAAGGGATATTGGTTATAGGCATCGCTGATCAGGTGTATGAGCATCCGCCCCAGTCCATTGCGACCATTAAGGTGCATGTCGGCGGTTTGCGCGAACTGCCCGGACGCCCCCTGGAACAGCAGGATGAAATGTTCGCAGCCTTGCGTGCTGGTTACGTTGAACGGTTTGCCGCAGTCGACCAGGAGCATTTCGTCAGGGGCCAGCACGCTGCTTTGCTGGCCTTGCTCGAAATGACTGACGCCGGCCACCTGCATGATCAACATGCGCGGGGTGTCGAGGGCGTCGACCGCTTTGCTCAGGTGGCGCGAATATCGATGGGCGCTGGCGGTCATTCGACAGAAACGCAACTGGCCCAGGTCCCCGTACTCCAGCCGGCCCTGGAAGTTGCTGTCATGCAATGGGTCGATGAACGTCGATTCCAGCCGTTTTATATAGTCCGGCGTTCGCCCCAGGTGATCGCTCATGAACTCTTTCCATTTCATCAGGCGGTCGGAGCGAACAACCTGATCGGTGGACACGCAGGCTAAATGGTTCATTTTTCGCCTCTGTTTATTATTGTTTTCTGACGGATCGGGCAAAGGGGTCGATTTGCCCGATCCGGGTCTGATCAAGGGTGCCACAGATTCAGAACGGGTAGTGATGGCCTCCCGGCTGCCAGGTCACCCAATGGGCACGGGTAAACTCATCCAGGGCATAGTGACCGTTGAAGCGCCCGAGGCCGGAATTCTTTTCACCACCGAACGGGGCATTGGGTTGGTCATCGACGGTGATGTCGTTGATATGGGTCATGCCCGCCACAATGCCACGGGCGAAGTTCAAGCCACGGGCCATGTCCCGGGTGAACACGGCACTGGACAGGCCATACTCGCTGGCGTTGGCCAACGCCAATGCATGGGTTTGGTTTTCTGCGACCAGCAGCGGCAGCAGGGGGCCGAACGTTTCATCGCGGGCCAGTTCCTGATCGGCTCCCACTTCACCGAACACATGGGCAGGCAGCACCAGCCCGGATGCCGGGCCGCCGCACAGTTGCTTGAGGCCGGCACTCCGGGCGCCGTCGAGCTTGCGCAACAGGCCATCGAGCTGGCTCTGATTGACCACTGGCCCGATCACCGTGTCTGCCTTGGTCGGATCACCCGTCTTGAGGTTGCGCACGCGCTCCACCACCAGCGACGCGAAATCGGCATACAGCGAGCGGTCGACGATTACTCGGTTGACGCTCATGCAGATCTGGCCCTGGTGCAGGAAACGCCCGACCACCGCCGCGTGCGCCGCAACGTCAATGTCGGCGTCATCCAGCACCACCAGCGGCGCGTTACCGCCCAGTTCCAGGGCCACGCGCTTGATGTGTTTGCCACCGGTGGCAATACGGCCGACATTGCGTCCCACATCCGTCGAACCGGTGAAGGAAATCAGGCTCGGCACCGGGTGCTCGACAAAGGCATCGCCGATTTCCGAGCCCGCGCCGACCACCACGTTGAGCGAGCCCTCGGGGAAGCCGGCCTCTTCGAACAGGTGGGCAATCAGCAGGCCGCCGGTCACCGCTGTGTCGCTGGCGGGCTTGAGCACGATCGTGTTGCCCAGGGCGAGTGCCGGCACCACCGAGCGCATGCTCAGGTACAGCGGGAAATTCCATGGACTGATCACACCCACCACACCCAAGGGTTCACGGAAGACAAAGCTCTGTTCGCCGGGCTTGTAGCTGGTCAGGATCCGACCTTCGACCTGCATCGGCATCGTCGTGCATTCGCGCACCAGGTTCAGCGTGAACTGCCATTCCATGCTCGCCTTGATCCGGGTGCTGCCGGATTCGTGGATCAGCCAGTCGATGATTTCTTCGCGGCGGTTCTGGATGACCTTGGCGAGCTTTTCAAGTTGTGCGCCGCGCTGGGTGGGGTGCAGTTGTGCCCACGGTGCCTGCGCCTTTTGCGCCGCCTGATAGGCGTCGTCGAGATCGGCAATCGAGGCCAGGGGCATCTCCAGCAACTGTTCGCCGTTGAAGGGGTTGCGGTCGTCCAGGCGGCGTGCGGAGCGCCCTGCACGCCAGGTGCCGTTGATGTATTGGTCGCCGTTGATGGCGTAGGGCGCGAGCGGTTGAGTCGTCATGGTCTTTTACCTTTGGAGGCAGGTGATCGCCTCGTTTAGAAATTAAGGGTGCAAACGCCGATGAGGGAAACTGCTCAGCTCCTGATCCAGGCGCGGCCCCAGGAATTGAGTGTGTATTCCTCTTGTGCCCAGACACCGGGCTGGCGGCTGGCATCGGTGACTTCCAGCTCAGCCGAGAACTCCAGGCGATTGCGATCGGCATCGACCACCATGAAAAACAGGTTGTTGCCCGGCCCATGTCGGCCGGGCCCGAAGAAAATGGTGATGCGTTCCTTGGCGAAGCGATCACCCCAGTCGCGTATGTCATTCCATTCGTTGGTTTCGTAACAGTGGTGGTCCCACTCGTTTTTCGAACCGCGGAAAAACGCCAAGGTGTGGTGCTCGTCGTCCGAGCGCAGGAAGCACGTCATGAGTTGGCCGGTCTGCTCGTCCACGACGTTGTCCGAAACCGTGAAGCCCACCGTGTTGACGTAGAAATCGATCATGGCTTCCAGCTCCGTGGTCTGGAACACCACATGTTGCAAGCGGCCGGGCATGCCCTGGCCCGAGTTCTGGAGAGCGGGGTGAGCGACGCCAAATATCGTTTGCCGGCCCTGGGGATCACGGATCAGGAAAGCCCCCGTTTCGAGCAATGGCGAGTCGAGCTCTTCGATGAAACAGCCATTGCCGAGCAGGCGAACCCGCAGTGCTTGCAGGCGAGGCTGACTGCCCAGGTCGAACGCCGCCGCGAGCAGGCCACTGTGGTCGGCGGGAGACACGAGCATGGCGCGTTGCGGGCCGCTGAGCATCCAGCTGCCATCGGCTTGCGCCTGGCTGTCCATGTCCAGCATCCGTCGATAGAAATCGATTTGCCGTTGCGCGTCCTTGCTCGCCAGGTGCAGGTAGCACAGGCGTGCAGGTGTGGAAGTCTGGAGTGTTTGCATAACCACCTCTGTGCTTGAAGGTTTAATGAAAGACGGGCGCGATGCTCGGCTCGATTGCGCTGCTGTGGGCCGCGGCGATGCCGAACAGCGACTGCAACGATTCGGCGGCCCGGGTTTCGGTAGCCTTGTCGAAAATCGCGGCGATATAGCGATCCGGGCGCAGCAGCAGGAACGGGTGTGAATCGCCCAGCAGCGTTTTGAGCTGGCCTTCACGGTCCTGGAGCACCGTGCAGCCGGGGATCGACGGCATGGCCTGGACGGACGCGGGCAGGATCAGGATGCGTCTGGCTTCAAGGTGGCTCCAGAGGCCATGCTTGAGTTCATCGATACGCTGGCGGGTCGGGTCGCCGTATTGAATCAAGGCGAAGCCGGCGCCGATGGTGTCATCGAGCAGGCGTTCTTGGCCGTGGGCGTCGGTGAGCATCGGTTGCGGGAACATCTGTCCGCAGGACAACGTGCCTGCTTGCCCTTCGGTCAGCACCAGGCCCCGGGTGAAGCGGGGTTTGGGCTTGAAGCGCATTTGCAGGAAGTAATCGCGCAACGGCGGCAACAGGCCGACCAAGGCGAATGCGCCACTGATCAGACGAGCACGCAGGACGGTGGCCGGAGCCATGACCACGCCGAGGTTCAAGGCCAACTTGATCAATGCCCATGCATGATCACGACGCTCGCTTTCGTAGGACAGCAGGGCGCTTTCCGCCATTTTCCCCTTCAGCACGCCGACCAGCTTCCAGCCCAGGTTGTGGGCATCGCGAACGCCGCTGTTCATGCCTTGCCCGGCATAGGGCGGGGTCAGGTGAGCGGCGTCGCCGGCGAGAAACACCCGCTGCACCTGCCACCGCTCGGCGACCCGGGCATGGAAGGTGTAGACCGTCTTGCGCACGATGGAAACCGGCGCGTCACCCTTGAAGGGGCGCAGCAATGCTTGCAGGCAGGTTTCGTCGAGCACCTGTTCGTCCGTTTCTCCGGGCTTGAGCAGGAACTCGAATCGGCGCGTACGGTGAGGGCCGGGCACTTCCACCACCGGACGCCTGGCGTCGCAATACACGCGGGTCTGCCAGAAGGGGTCGTCGTCCTGGTCGGTATCGACCACCAGCCAGCGCGAGGAGAAGCTCGAACCGACCATTTCGATCCCGAGTTGCTTGCGCACCGGGCTACGGCCACCGTCGCAGGCCACCAGGTAAGCTGCGTGGACTTCCATCAGTTGCCCTTCGGCGTCACGCACCAGAGCGCATACGCCGTGTTGGTCCTGGGTGAACTCCACCAGCTCGTGGCTGAACCGAGCCGTCAGGCTGGCAAAACGTTCGAGGCCTCGCCTGAGGGTGTTTTCAAACAGCGGTTGGCGAAACGCGTTGCGCTTGGGGAAGCCATACAGCTTGCCGGTCGGCTCGACCTTGCCGAAGCAGCGACCGCCGGGCCGGGTGAAGTAATGCACGCCGTAGCCGGGCACGACATCACGCAGCACAGCGGCATCGAGCCCGATGGCCTGCATGGTGCGCAAGGACTCGTCGTCGATTGAAACCGCCCGCGGTTCGGTCACGGTGCCCGGCTTGCGATCGATGATCAGGGTGTCCACATCGGCTTGGCCGAGCAGGTTGGCCAGGGTCAGCCCGGTAGGGCCGGCACCGATGACCAGGACCTGGGTGTTGATGCGTTTGAGGGTTGTCATTGTTATTCCCTTCCGGATGGCTCAGCCCAGTGGCTTGGCGCGGTTGGCGAGCGCAGCCATGCGTTGCGACAGTTCCTGCGCCAGGGCAAGGATCTGTTGCCCTTGTGCCTCTTCCTGGGCGCTGTCGCGTTCTCGGACCGGGCGCACGCAACTGATGCTGCCGACGACCTTGCCATCGCCGTCGAAGATCGGCGCGGCCAGGCCATAGACGCCCGCGTCGACTTCACCTGCGCTGGCCACATAGCCTTGGCGACGCAGTTGCTGCAACGAGCGACGAAACGCTTCCCAGGTCTGGCCAAGTTGACTGGCGCGCACTTCATCGGGGTGGTCGAGAAACAGTTGGCTGTGTTGGCGCGAGGTCATGTTGGCGAGGATCGCCTTGGACGTCGCTCCCAGGAACAAGGGCCTGGGTGAGCCACGGGAGTAGCTGACCTCACTGAACAGGTCCCCGTGCTGGTGAATGCACACAACCTGGTCCTTGAACAGCCGGCAGATCAGCCACACCTGTTGTTCGCTCCACTGCGGGAAGCTGGGCTCAAGCGATTGCGCGGCGCGTACGAGGGGGTCGCTCAGGCGCAGTTGGCGGTCCCAGGTAATGATTCGCGCGCCCAGGGCATAACGCCCGGCTTCGACCTGGAATAACAGGTTGGCTTCGGCCAATTCGCGCACGTAGCGGTAGATCGTCGAACGGGTAAAACCCAGGGCGCCGCCCATGTCGTCCACCGCCCAGATCGGGCTCTGTTCGGTGAACAGGTCGAGTACCCGCAACATGCGCTCCAGGCTCGAACCTTTGCTGTCGCCATCCTGCTCGGGCAGGGCGTCAGGGGTGTGTAGGTTTTCCATGTTTACTGCTCATCCACGATGCTGTTGCGCAGGGTGCCGACTCGAGCAATCTCGACCTCCACCTGATCGCCTGGCTTCATCCACACCGGCGGCTCGCGGAACGCTCCGACGCCGCCGGTGGTGCCGGTGACAATCACGTCACCGGGGGCCAGTTCGGTGAAGGTGGAGCAGTACTCGATCAGCTGGCGCACATCGAAAATCATGTCGCTGGTGCGGGTGTGCTGCATCACTTCGCCATTCAGGCGGGTGGTCAATTCCAGGTCCTGCGGGTCGCCGATCTCGTCGCCGGTCACCAGCCAGGGGCCGAAACCGCCAGTGTTCGGGAAGTTCTTGCCGGGGACGAACTGAATGGTGTGCTTCTGCCAGTCGCGGACACTGCCGTCGTTGTAGCAGGCATAACCGGCGACGTAGTCCAGCGCGTCGGCAGGTTTGACGTGGCGGGCCGCTTTACCGATCACCACCGCCAGCTCGCCCTCGAAATCAAGCTTGTGGGACGCGGTCGGGCGAACGATGGGTTGCAGGTGGGCGGTCTGGCTGTCGGCGAAGCGGATAAAGATCATCGGATAGGTCGGCATTTCCCGACCGGTTTCGCGCACGTGGGTGGCGTAGTTGATGCCGATGCACAGCACTTTGCCCGGGTTCGGGATCACCGGCAGGAACGTCACTTCAGCCAAGGGAATACGCGGCAGGCCTGCCAGGCGCGCAGGGCTCAGTTCGTTCAGGCGGTTGTGGCCGATGGCCTGTTTGAGATCGCTGCCAAGGGTTGGTTTGAGCGATTCCAGGTCGATGACTTGATCACCTTCGATCACACCGTAGCTGCGACGGCCTTGGACAATAAAGCTTGCGAGTTTCATAGGGGCTCCTGGAGAGAGGGAGGGTGCAATGAGGGTTAATCTAGTCTTGCGATAAAATCCTGTAAAGTAGGATTTATGCAAAAATCCTAAAATATGGAATTTATGTGTTTTTAGGCGAGGCTGTACCTTTGGCGGACCTGGGGAGCAGGGGGAGGGGGAGGCAG
>NZ_JACNDD010000017.1:0-65206 GCF_017351395.1 Pseudomonas sp. FW305-28 | reverse complement strand
CGTCGGCGTGCCGGGCCTGACCCTGATGAACCGCTACATCAGCGGCGACAACGTGCACACCGCCACGGTCGACGATGGCAAGGAGTGGGGCCGCGAAACCGAACTGGCCTACACCGTGCAGAGCGGCGCGCTGAAAAACCTCAACGTGAAATGGCGCAATGCGTCGATTCGTCGGGACTTCAGCACTAATGAGTTTGATGAAAACCGGATTTTCATCAATTACCCCATCTCGCTGCTATAAAACATCACGGGTTCTCCCCCTTGATGAATAGCGGCGTTCAGGGACGCCGCTATTTTTCCTTTGCTTGCAATAAGTTCCGCGCCAGCGCCAAGGCTTCATCTTCAGTGGTTGCGATGAGCATGGGATAACCCCAGAATTTTTCATACACGATTGCGAACGCTTTGCCTGCCAGCCGTTTGGCGAGACTTGATTCGATATGAATCGAGGCTTTGACATAACGCTTGAGTTCGCTTTTGTGGCGCTTCATCCATAGGGCTATTTGTTTCAGTTCCCCTGGTGAGTGTTCCGGTTGCTCCTTGTCCAGACCTTCATTGCTGATCAATACGAAGGGCTCATTGCGAGCAAGCAAGGCTTCGAGCTCGGCAAGTGACTCATCCTGGCTATGGCCCGGTGTGGTTTTTTGCAGCCAAACGAACGGAAATTGTGTGGCGTCTATACGCATTTCTATAGTCCTTCGACACGTTGCCAAACCTCTGTGATGTCCTGCGGTTTCAGGATACTCTGCAAGCGATCCGGCTTAATTGCACAGGCTGGCCACAATATTGTTCAAAACAGCCATTTTCATTTTTTGAGAGCTTAGCGTGGGGCGCACACCTGTTATGGCGAACACTGCTAAAAAAGACAGGATTGCCGTATGGGACGTCGATAGCATTTCGCGGCCCGTCGTAGCCCTCAGCGCTTCGATGGTGAGCAAGGATTGGGAGCAAGCCAGCCATCAACATCGTAAGGCGCAACTGCTTTATTCCGTGCGCGGCATCCTCAATTGTGAAATAGAAGAGGGCGTCTGGATCGTTCCACCACAATGTGCCGTATGGATACCCGGTGGTTTGTCACATGCGACACGTGGTTCAGGAGAGACAGAATGTTATTGCCTGTTTGTTGAACCTGATGCCGCTCCGGATCTTCCGCAAAGCTGCTGCACGATCGGCGTATCACCGCTGTTGCGTGAGTTGCTGCTGAAGGCGGCAGGGTTCTCGGGAGACGCTATCAATGTCCCGCGCGAAGACCGCCTGATCGCAACGTTATTGGACGAATTGTCGGCAGCCCCCGTGGAGGACCTGCATTTGCCGATGCCTCGCGACACGCGTCTGCGCAGGCTCGCTGAAATGCTCTTGGCCGACCCCGCGCTTAAGGTTTCGGTGCGCGAGTGGTCTACTCGCATCGGCATGAGTGAGCGCAGCATGAGTCGGCTTTTGCTGCAGGAAATAGGGATGAGTTTTGGACGTTGGCGTCGGCAATTGCATGTGATTGTGTCACTGCAACGCATGACCAAGGGCGAGAGCGTCCAATCGGTTGCGTTGGAACTCGGTTATGAGGGGCCCAGCGGCTTCATCACGATGTTCCGCAAAACCGTAGGCAAACCGCCTGTGCAATATCTCTCCGCCCGCTCAGCCAGCGCTCTTATCGCAGGTGAGTCATTGCCCGTGCCGTCGATCCTGTTTCCTGACGACGTGTAAGGGCTCGTAGGCGATCTATTCGAACCTGACCAATCCTCGTGGCGGATGGAAAACGGCCAATCGCTGACATTGGCTGAACTGGAAAATAATCTGGCCATCCTTCGATATCTGGCAACGGCGGCTTGTTGCTAGATTGCGCGACAACGAATGCAAATCAGTTTCACTTGAGATTGATTTGTCACTTCTGTTCTCCGGCCTGGTGCCGGTTGAGTTGTCGGCCCTTTCTCAAACCCGTCTCTCGACGGTCGGCCGCTGTCTGTTTTTTTCTTGATAAGGAATGGCTGATGTGGAGTTCGTTGACTTACTGCGGTGAGCGGCGCCCTTGCGTGCCTGAGCGTTTGCTGACAAATCCGGTGACTGCAGCGCTGTTGGTGTTTTTAGGTAGTTCGAGTTGTGTAATGGCGCAGGACCCTGTCGAAGCCGATGAGAACACTCAGTCTCAAGGCGTGATGATTCTCCCATCTGTGACGATAAGCGGGACGAGGACACCCGATACCACCACGACGGAAGGGACGGGGCTTTACACCACCGGCCAGACCACGGCCGCGACTCGCTTGCCACTGACGTTGCGGGAGACGCCGCAATCAATTTCCGTGGTAACGCGTCAACGCATGGACGATCAAAAGCTGGATTCAGTTCAGGGGGTACTGGAGAGCACGACTGGCATCTCGCCTTACCAATCGGATAGCCAACGCACGAGTTTCTATTCCCGAGGCTTTCTGATCGACAACATCCAGTATGACGGCATACCCGCCGTCATTGGCGACGTCATAAACGGCAGCGGCATCAGCGACCTGGAAACGGCATTTTACGACCGTGTCGAAATTGTGCGCGGGGCTAACGGGCTGCTTACCGGCACGGGCAATCCGTCGGCTGCGGTCAACCTGGTGCGCAAAAGACCAACGCCAGAGTTCTCGGCTTCCACCTCTATCAGTGCGGGTTCCTGGGACAGTTTCCGAGAGATGGGAGATGTTTCCGTACCGTTGACAACCGACGGTCGTATCCGTGCACGCATGGTCGGGGTCAATAACGATGGTCACTCCTACATCGATGGTTACCAAACACAAAAGCAAGCGTTCTATGGGGTCATTGAGGCAGATCTCACCGAAGACACCACTTTGGATATTGGGTATGACTATCAGAACAGTTCCCCTGAGCGACCGACATGGGGCGGTGTTCCTCTATGGTTCAGCAACGGCTCAGAGGCAGAATGGTCGCGCTCCAAATCCCTGGCCGCGGACTGGAATCGCTGGGACAGCACCCGACAGACTGCTTTTGCCGAACTTGAACACCGGTTCGATAACGGTTGGAAAGTCCGCGGTGTGGTGAACCAGTACCGCACTAAGCATGACTCCCAGTTATTGGGCGGGTTTGGTACACCCGACCAGGATACCGGCTTAGGCGTTTTTCCTAATGGTGCTTATCCGGTTGCGTTGGCCAGCAAAGGGAAAAGCCGGCAAAACACCTTTGATGTGATGGCGAGCGGTCCCTTCGATTTAATGGGGCGCCAACATGACCTGGTAGTGGGCGCTATGAGTTCTCGGTATACCTCGAACAAAGACGATATCAGTCCCTTTTTTGTAGGGTTCACACCCGGCAATATCTACAATTGGAATAATCATTTCCCCAAGCCAGACTTTGATGCAATGGCGTCTATGCCGACCGATACCGAGGTTAAACAGCGCGGCTTCTATAGTACAGCGAGATTCTCATTGGCCGCCCCATTGAAATTGATTGTCGGAGGACGGTTCAGTCGCTACGAGATCGACGAGACTGCAGGTGGGACGCCGTTCAATTATAAAAAGAGTAATGAGTTCACGCCCTATGCAGGTCTGATATACGACATTGATAGTACGTACTCCGTCTATATCAGTTATACCGGCATATTTAATCCGCAAACATCGTTCCGAGACAGCAATGGCAATGTCCTCACGCCGACGGAAGGCAAGACGAAAGAGATTGGCCTCAAGGCTGAATACCTGGAGGGGCGATTGAATGCGTCTGTCGCATTGTTTGACACTGAACTGGACAACGCTGCACAACCGGATGGCAGTCTTCTTACGCCAGGCGGTGCGCAAGCTTACAAAGGGGTTGATGGCACCCAATCCCGCGGGGTCGAGTTTGACCTGCAGGGTGAAGTGGCTCCCAATTGGAACATCTACGCTGGCATCGCCACTTTCACGGCCAAGGATGGCAATGACGCCAGGTTGAATCCACAGGTACCGCGCACAACCGCTCAGATGTTCACTACGTACAAATTGCCCGGCCTGTTGGAAAAATTGACCTTGGGCGGAGGCGTCAGATGGCAAAGCCGCTTCTTGAGCAGCAGTACGAGCACGAGGGTAGCGGAACAAGACCCCTATGCGCTGACGTCACTGATGGCGCGTTATGAGTTGTCAAGAAACATGGACCTATCAATCAATGTCAACAATGTGTTTGATAAAAAATATGCAACCCAGAAAGGCGATTTCGATACTGTCAGTTATGGAGCGCCGCGTAATGCACTGATGACATTGAACTATAAACTGTAGTTTGCGCGGCTAACCGAATCACTCCGCCAGCTTGAACTCCGCGGCCTCGTCAAACTTCGACCGGGCCGCTTCAACTTCGGGCAGTTTGTCGAGCGTCCATTTATGTAACTCGCGAAATGGCTGCTGCAATGTTCGACCCAGCGGGGTGATCTCATACTGCACTGCCACGGGCGAGAACGAAATGATCTGGCGCGAGACGAGACCATTGCGTTCCAGCCGCCGCAGGCACTGGGTAAGTGCCTTCTGGGTGACGCCCTCCAGGCGACGTCTGATGGCGTTAAAACGATGCGGCCCGTCATCGAGCACCGCCAGAACCATCATCGACCACTTATCAGCGATTTGGTCAAACAGTGCCCGGCTTGGGCACTCCGACGAAAAACATTGCGGCTTTAATTCCAGCATCGAAGTTTCCTCACGTATACCTAGGCGACTCTAGGTGCCTAATTGACATTTGGTTTACAAAATATACTTATATAGCCTCCGAAAGCAAATGGAGTCCATCCGATGGCAAACCCTGATACCAGCATTTTATTTCGTCCTTTTTCCATCCGATCGCTTGAACTGAAGAATCGGATTGTCATGGCGCCGATGACGCGTCTGTTCTCACCCGAAGGTATCCCGGGTGAAGCGAGCACTGCCTATTACCGGCGCCGGGCCGAGGGAGGTGTTGGCCTGATTCTGTCGGAAGGCACCGTGATTGATCGCCCGGCATCGCGCAATGATGCCGGCATTCCTTTTTTTCACGGCGAAGCGGCGCTGGCTGGATGGAAGAATGTGATCGATGCTGTCCACACGGCTGGCGGGCGCATGGCGCCGCAGATCTGGCACACCGGCTCCACGCGCTACATCAACGACTGGGAGCCGGATGCACCCGTTGAAAGCCCGTCGGGCCTTGTTTCGCCAGGTGACCTGCGTGGCGTGGCGATGAGCGAAGAGGACATTGCCGACACGGTAGCCGCGTTCGCCAAGGCCGCAGCGGATGCCAAGCGACTGGGCTTCGATACCGTCGAGATCCATGGAGCCCATGGTTATTTGATCGATCAGTTTTTCTGGTCTGGTAGCAATCTGCGCACTGACCGCTACGGCGGCCCGACAATCAAGGAACGCTCGCGTTTTGCCAGTGAGGTCGTCTCTGCCGTTCGCCAGGCTGTTGGCCCGCAATTCCCGATCATCATGCGCGTCAGCCAGTGGAAGCAACAGGACTACGGGGTGCGCGTTGCTGAAACGCCGGCGGTGATGGAGGACTGGTTGTTGCCACTGGTCGAGGCCGGTGTCGACGTCCTGCACTGCTCGCAGCGCCGCTTCTGGGAACCTGAGTTTCCCGAAATTGACGGTGAGAACGGGTTGAACTGCGCGGGCTGGGCGAAGAAAGTCACTGGAGCCACAACCATCAGCGTCGGTTCGGTTGGGCTGGAGAATGATGTCACTAACGCCTTCGCCGGCAAGGGATCAGCCCCTGCGGGTCTGGATCGGCTCATCGAGCGCATGGAGCGCGAGGAGTTTGATCTGATCGCTGTAGGGCGTGTTCTGCTGAGTGACACGGATTGGGCCACCAAAGTGGAAAAAGGCGAATACGCAAGCCTGAAGGGCTTCAATCCGGCATCTTTAGCTGAATTGGTTTGAATTGCAGTGTGGCCCGGGCATTTACGCGCAGGCCACACTTTCAATGCAATGCCATTCGCTACCCCCCATAAGCGCTGGCCCAAACAATACAACTGAGAAGCGTTCGTAGTATTATCGCTGCCTGTTTCCTTTGGTAGTCCTGCGCCGCGATGCCCCCAATTCCTTCCAGCAAAGCCCCTAGCGTGCTCATCGTCGATGACAGCCGCAAGATCCGCGATCCGCTGGCGACGTTTCTGCGTCGCCACACGTTCGAGGTGCGCACGGCGGCGGATGCGGCGGGCATGTGGCAGTTGCTCAAGCAGCACAGCTTTGAGGTGATCATCCTCGACGTGTCGCTGCCCGATGGCGATGGTTTCGAGTTGTGCAGTCGTCTGTATCGGCGAAGCGATACGCCGGTGATTCTGCTGACGGCGCGCGACACCTGCGCCGATCGGGTTCGCGGTCTTGATCTGGGCGCGGACGACTACGTCACCAAACCGTTCGAGCCCCGGGAACTGGTGGCGCGGATCAACAGCGTACTGCGTCGACGCCGCCCAACCGGCGCGAAACAGGCCATATCGGCGTCCGACCCTGTCGCCGTGAACATGAGTCCCTGCTACCTGTTTGCCGACTGGCGTTACGATGCCCGTCACGCCACGCTGGCACGTGATCAAGAGCCGCCGATTCTGCTCAGCACCGTCGAAAGCAAGCTGCTGCAAGTGTTTCTCAACCATCCCAACACGCTGCTGCCCCGCGAGCGCTTGATTGATTTGACCACCGCAACCGACAGAGACGTGACAGACCGCGCCATCGACCGTCAGGTCAGTCGTCTGCGGCGCAAGTTGGCCCATAAACCGGGGGAACCGGAATTGCTGCGCACCATCTGGGGTGGCGGCTATCTGCTGGCGTCCGATGTCGTGCTGCAGGCGCCATGAATCGCCTGCGGGCCTTGTGGCCGCGCAAGATGGTTCATCAACTCAGTGTGCTGCTGTTGCTTGCGTTACTCGCTTCCAATGCAATCGCCATGCTGGTTCTGCAGCGCACCGGGGCGTTGATCCATCCGCTGTCGCGGACCATGAGCCTGGAACGTCTGGTCACCGCGCACCATGCGGCTCTCGAGGCACCCAACCAGGTCGGCGCCCGGCTGCTGGCGTCGATGATCACCCCGGATGCACATTTCTGGATTGATCGGCGCGCCGACGTCGAGCCCTTCGACATGCGCGCCGAAGAACAACGCCTGGCCAATGTGCTGCGCGAGCGTCTGCAAGTGGCGCCAGACCTTGCCGTGGTCATGCAACTGGAGCGGGTCACCGGCGGTCATGCCCGGGACCAGGTGTTCAGCCCAGCTGGCTGGGCTCCGTTGCGTTTGCGCAGCAGCATCGAACTGCCCGACGGCCGCTACCTCAACGCGTTGCAGCACCCGGTCGGGGCTTACGAGTGGCGCAAAGTCCTGACGTATAGCCTGCCGGTGACGATCATTCCGGTACTGTTGATCGTCATGTTCTGCATCAATCGCGTGGTGCAGCCTGTGAAAACCCTCGTGCAGGCGTCCGAGCGCGTCAGTCGCGGCGAGTGGATTGCCCCGTTGCCGCTGACGGGGCCGCAGGAGGCACGGGACCTGACGGCGGCGTTCAACCACATGCAGGCCAGCATCGCCCGCCATGTCGAGGGCCGCACACGCATGCTCGCCGCGATCAGTCATGACCTCAATACGCCAATCACCGAACTGCGCCTGCAAGTGGAACTGCTGGAGGAGGGCGAGGCTCGCGAGGACATGCTGGAAAGTCTCGAAGAGTTGAGTCTGATGGTGCGCGAAACCCTCAACTTCGTCCGCGAAGACGCTGTGCAGGAGCCGACGCTGACCATTTCGTTGAACGGGTTGCTGGATGACCTGGCCAGACGTTACCAACTGCTGAACCAGCCTGTGACCTGGCACGGAGCGCCGCCGATCATGCTGACGTGCCGGCCCCTGGCGCTGAAACGGGCCCTGACCAACCTGATCGACAACGCCTTGCGTCATGCCGGGGACGCCACGCTGAGCCTGTGTCGCGAAGACGCCGGCACCGTCCGCCTGGACATCCTTGACCACGGTGCAGGGCTTCCCGATGCCTGGTTGAGCAGGGTGTTCGAGCCGTTCGTGCAGCTCGCCGGTGGAACGGCCGATGGGCACAAGGGCGGTGTCGGCCTGGGCCTGGCCATCGCCCGCGCCTGCGTGCAGGCACACGGTGGCGAACTGCTGCTGGAAAACCGCCCGTCCGCCGGATTGTGCGCCGTGGTCAGGCTGCCGGCCGCGCTGCTCAGAAGTTCAACGTAGCGCCCATCCACAACGTGCGACCGTAGTTCACCGTGCCGTAGGTTTCATCGTCCAGGCGCTTGTCGGTGATGTTGTTCAGCGAACTGTTCAACGTGATCGAATCGGTGAGCTCATAAGAGCCGCCCAGATCGGCCGTGGTGTAGCCTGGCGCACTTTCATCGGTAATGGTGTTGCCGGTTTCTTCTCCGTAGTAGCTGACCGACGCCCACGCTTGCGCGCGATCATTGATCGCCCACTCGCCGCGCAGGTTGGCTTTTTGCTTGGGCGTCAGCGCCAGTGGTGCGCCGGCATTGGCGCCGCTTTTCTGTTCCGAGTCGGTGTAGGTGTAATTGGCCTTGAACAACACACTGGCGTTGATATCCCATTGCCCGGTCAGCTCCACACCCTGGATCACGGCCTTATCGATGTTGACCCGGTCCATGACGATGTAACCGTTCCAGCGCTCGTCGGTGGTGATCGTCGACAACTTGTCCTGGAAGTCGTTGTAGAACACCGTCGCGCCCGCCGACAGATCATCGCGGTTGGACCACAACGCCGAGAACTCGTAGTTGGTGCTGGTTTCCGGCTTCAGGTCGGGGTTGCCGAGCATCACGAAACGGTTGCGTCGCAGGTAGGCGTAATCCTTGACCACCGCGCGCAATTCGGGTGCCTTGAAACCGCGGGCGATGCCGCCCTTGAGCGTCCAGTTATCGGTGGCGCGCCACACCCCGTAGATCCGCGGACTGGCGTGGGTGCCATATTGTTCGTGGTCGTCCAGGCGCAGGCCGGTGGTCAGCGCGAAGTTGTCGGTCACCGACCATTCGTTTTCGGCGAACACGGCTTTTTGCAGCACCGAAAACTCGTAATCGACGCGATCGCCCAGGCCCTGGTTCCAGTCGGTCAATTCGCTTTCATTCCATTGCATGCCCACGGTACTGACATTGTGCGTGGTGGGCACCACCAGTTTGGCGTCGAACACGGTGTTCTTGACCTCCGGTTTGCGCCCGTAAATATCGGTTTGCGCCGGCGTGGCCTTGCCTTCGCGGCTGGAGGTTTCCTGGGACAAGGCGATATCCGAAGTGGCCCAACCCCAACGGCCCTGGTGCGACAGCGACCAGTGATCGCGATTGTTCTCCTGCTTGCGGGTGGCCCAATTGGCACTGATGCCGTCGCCGTTCTTCAAGCGCGTGGCGCCAGCCTCCAGCAGGATGTCGTGGTCGACGGTCGGGGTGAAGGCCAGGCGTGCGGTCAGGTCGCGGTGATCGGCCTGGCTGAAACCGTTGGTTTGCTCGATGTCGTCATCGGCCTGACGATCCAGGTAACGGCCCCAGACCTGCAAGCCGAGAAAATCTTCGTGCAACGGACCATTGAGGTAGAACTGCGTCTGACGGGCGTTGCCTTGGTCACTGTGCTGGCGCGCGGAATAATCGTAGGACACCGAGCCGCCCCACTGCGGCGAAACCTTGCGGGTAATCACGTTGATCACCCCGCCAATGGCGTCCGAACCGTACAGCGACGACATCGGCCCACGCACCACTTCGATACGCTCGATGGCCGCCGCCGGCGGCACGAAACTCTGCTCGTAACCGCTGTTACCGTTGACCCGCGATTCCCGGGCACTCTGGCGCTTGCCATCGACCAGAATCAGCGTGTAATCGGCCGGCATGCCGCGAATGGAAATGTCCGTCTCATTGGCCCCGCCGTTGACCGTTACCCCCTCGACATCCCGCACCGCGTCACCCAGATCGCGATACGACTTGCGGCGCAGCGTCTCCCCATCAATCACCGTGACAGAGGCCGGCGCATCCTCGACGCGTTGCTCGTAGCCGGAAGCGGTCACGACCACATCATCAAGGGTCATGGCCTGCGGTTCGGCAGCCTGGGCGGACGTGCACAGCGCGCCGGCTGCACTGGCGGCCAGGGCGAAACGCGTCCACGGGGACAATGTTGGAAAACGGAGAGGGGAGTGCATGGGGTGTCCTTTACAATTCAACTTAAAAGAGAATCGTAATCATCTGCACTGGTGAAGATTGGACAAAGTGTGACAGGCAAATCCTACAGCACCCCACTGTAGGTTCGAGTTCACTCGCGAAAACCCAGGAGCGTCACTGCCTGGGTCTTGTACGAGAAGTCGGGGCGAATAGCATGGGGCCCCGCTTGAACTCAGTACCTCTCGATCATGTCGGCCGCCTGCTGGGTGGCCTGGCTGGTCCGGGTGGCCAGCTTGCGGACCTCGTCGGCGACCACTGCGAAACCCCTTCCGGCCTCACCGGCTCTGGCCGCCTCTATGGCCGCATTCAGGGCCAGTAGATTGGTCTGTTTGGCGATGCTTTGGATGGCGGCGACTATCTGCGTCAGCTTGGCGAGGTTTTCCTGCATGGCTTGATGCTGACGTTCCTGAGTCTGGCGCAACTGGCTTTCCTCGCGATGGGAGTGCACGTCTGTGATCGCCCCCACTGTACGTAAGGGCGTGCCGTCGTTGCTTCGCTGGGTCTGACCTCTGCCTCTGAACCAACGGTACTCGTCGTTGCGGTGCTTGAGGCGGTAGGTCACATCGAAGGGTGTTTGGCCGGAGCGGTCGGCGACATGGTCGACAAAGGCTTGCACGGCACGCTGGCTGTCTTCGGGATGCAGGCGTGACAACCAGCTTTCGAACACATTGGGAAACTCTTCGATGGTTTCGTAGCCGAGCATGCGACGCATCTGTGACGAGAACCAGATGACGTTATGGGGATTGGCTGGATCGCCTGCGACGATATTGATATCCCAGAGCGCGTCCTGGATGCATTCGCGGGAAATATCGAAGCGGGCCGAGAGCATCGCGAACTCTTCGTCTCGCAAGCGCTGTTTGTGGATGTCGCGCAGCATACCGACGCTGATCTGTGGCAGCCCCCGTTCGTCACGGAGCGTTTCACCGCAGATCTGGACCCAGCGGTATTCTCCCGAGTGGCTCTCGAGGCGCACCTCCACCTGGTAGGGCGCATGCCCGCTGCGATCGGCAAGGTGATGGGCCAGGGCATCCAGGTTGGCCTGGCGGTCGTCAGGGTGAAGGCAATCGTTCCAAGGGCCTAGATAGACGGGGAGATCCGTTTGGGTGGGCAGGTTGCCGAACCATTGCAGCACTGCATCACGTGCGGGCTGCAGGCGGCCATCGAGCTGCAATTTCCAGAGCAGATCTTCCGACCCGCTTGCCGCCAATTGCCAAAGTTGTTCTTGATCATGCAACCGCGTTTCGTATTCACCCAACTGAAGCCTGAGGCGTTGCAGTTCAGCATTAAGGTCGACCACGCTGGCCCGGAGCGCCGTGCGATCGGCGAGCAGGCGTTCGATGCCCGCCAGTACCCGTCGCAGGGACGAATCCTTCGCCGCTATCGATACTCCCTCGCCGTCGTGCTGTTCCAGCCGGTCGCCGAGCAGCTTCAATTCCTTGCGGGTGCTATTTCTGAAAAACATCAAACACCTCTGGTTCGCTCACGAGGTTTCGGGACGGTTCTCGCTCTTGATGCCCCCGAGCATTACGGTCTTCGAATGCCCGGGGACAGTCTGGCCTGGAGGAGTCTGTCGACTCAGGCGG
Organism: Pseudomonas sp. FW305-28; assembly: GCF_017351395.1. Classification (NCBI taxonomy): domain Bacteria; kingdom Pseudomonadati; phylum Pseudomonadota; class Gammaproteobacteria; order Pseudomonadales; family Pseudomonadaceae; genus Pseudomonas; species Pseudomonas sp. FW305-28. The sequence continues at coordinate 53,508 of NZ_JACNDD010000017.1, read as the reverse complement.
CCTGGTACAGACGGCGCTCGAGCAGCGTGCTACCACGCAGGCGATGTGTGGCCTTGGCACCGGCCAGCACGGCCAGGTCCAACAGCGGTTCGAGGATGACGACGGTCATGTAGGCGCTGCCGAAGGTCAGAATTGACAGGGCGTTTTCTGCTGTGAAGCCTTGCCCGTAGAAGGCCCAGAAGGCAACCCAGGCGACAATGCCCCCCTGAAAGGCTGTCGACAGCCCCAGCGCTTGTCTGTAGCTCAGCTCCACATACGGTGTGTTTGGCGCGATGATGCGTTTCGCCAGGGCGGTAACTGCGAACAGCGGAACCAGAAGGGTGGTGACGTTCATGCCGTATTGCGGCAGGTCGAATGGCGCGAAGAACAGACCCTGGATCAGCAGTCCCAGGGCCAGACCCACTGCCGCAGGTGCGGCGCCGAGCAGCAGAAACAGCGTTGACCCGAGGATGAGATGGACCTCGGAGACGCCGACGGGATGATGCGGTAGTAGCTCGAAGAAGCTGAATACCAGGGCCGTGGCGGTGACAGTGCGAGCCAGCAGCGAGAAGACACCGCGCTCGCCCATGGCTTGGGCAGCGAGTTTGAGGGTGTAGGCGCCGGCACCTGCGGCAGTGACGTAGCTCAGCCAGAGTTTTCCAGCTTCCACCAGGTTAGGTTCGATATGCATGACGATTGCCCCTTGGCCGCTACGCGACCTCGAAAGTAAAAAAACAGGACGACTCCGGCCTCAGCTTATGGCCCGGCTGATCGCCACCGGCTCGTGCCGCGGCAGGTGTTCGTGGCCGTTTCCATGGGCCGGTGGGCAACTCGCATTGAGCAGCGTCACCGGCTGTCCGTGGGGGGTATTCAAGTAAGCCTGCTGCCATTCCTCGGTGCGGCGGGTGATGTCTTCCATACCCGTTAAACCGAGTGTGGTGACCATTCTTTCCAACGCTGTGAGCCACTGCCGGTAGTAAGTGTCGTTGACGCTTTCTCCGGGTTGCGCCGGGGCAGCCTTGATTTCGTCGCTGAATACCTGCACCCAGTCCTCCCAGGGGAACAGACCGATCTGGTGCAGGTGTACCAGCAGGGAAAAAGCCTCGGCCTGCCAAGGTTTGTCGAAGACCGGGCCTTCATCGTCGAGAGACAGGCCGGCTATTGGGGGGATGTGACGCATGCTGGCGCTCATACGGCCTCCAGATAGTTGTCCCACAGATCAATGCAAACACTGTCCGGTCGCGCCACTCCCCACAGTTCTGTCGCACTGAAGCGAACGGCATAGACCTGTTGGGGTTGTTCGCCGAGACCGTGTGCCATCGTGTCCGGGGTGGCAAACGCGCCGTGTGCAATCTCGATGGTCCCGACCTTGCCGCGCGCGTAGCGGGGCAGTCGGGTGTGGGTGGTTGGGTTGAGGTTCTTCGTCCGCACCCGGTCACCGACCCGGAAGCGGCCGCAGACGGGTTCCTTTGCCCGGGAAGAGGCGCCGCCGAGCACTACGGCCTCGACGATGTCCGGTGTTAAAACAGTGATGGGCTGTGTCGATGGGGTTGGTTTGGCCGTACCCTGCAGTTCGCCAGTGCTGATCACGCCTTTTTCCAGCAGCAGGTTCTCGAAGGCATGCAGCCAATGCTCGTAGTAACTGGACTGCAAGTATTCAGCCGGTTCCATGCGTTCAATGGAGTGTCGGAATTCGTCGACATTGAAGTGTCCGCCGACGAAGAGCGAGGCGAACAGCGGAAAGACCCTGCGCTCCCAGTCGTGATGGAAGATGGGTTCATTTTCTTCGGTGAGCACCGGGCCGAAACCGTGCATACCGCCTAAGTCGTGTACACCGTTCATGGTTTTCTCCTTCTCGGGTTCAGGCTTCGTCGCCCGGCGTCTTCGGCAGGCCAGTGCCGATCATGGCGTCACGCGTCACCAGCTCGACCAGTCGTTCCTCGCTCCAGCCGTCAGTACCGGCCGGACGTTCCGGCAATACCAGGTAGCGCAACTCAGCACTGCTGTCCCAGACGCGAACTTCCTTGTCATCGGGAATGATCAAGCCGAATTCGGCCAGCACGCTGCGCGGATCGATGACGATCCGTGACCGATAGGGCGCGGATTTGTACCAGACGGGTGGCAGGCCCAAGGTCGGCCAGGGGTAGCAGGAGCACAGCGTGCAGACCGTCACGTTGTGCACGGTCGCGGTGTTCTCCACCACCACCATGTCTTCGCCCTGCACGCCGGAAAAACCCAGCTCGGCAATGGCCGCGGTGGCATCTTCCAGCAGCCGATGCTTGTAATCGGGATCGAACCAGGCCTTGGCGACCACCTGGGCGCCGTTGCGCGGGCCGACCTTGTGCTGGTAAGTGTCCACCAGCGCATCCATGGCGGCTGGGTCGACCAAGCCCTTTTCGATCAACAGGGATTCGAGTGCCTTGACACGCAAGGCGATGGCCTCGGGGGGCTCGGTGTGGTCATGATCGTGATCGTGATGATGTTCGTGGGTATGGCTCATGTCTTGGCTCCTCTGAAGTTGATACTCACTTTCAGTGCTACTTGCCGGTGTTCGTTCGCCAATGCGATGCGCAGGTCTACAACGTCCGCCAATCGACAGAGGCCTCGAATGCGGCTGCAGCCTGATAGAGGGTGCCTTCGGCATAATGTTTTGCGACTAACATCAGCCCCACGGGCAGTCCGTCCACCAGGCCGCAAGGGATCGACATGGCGGGGTGCCCTGTAATGTCCTGAGCGGCCGTATTGCCAAGCATCTCCAACGCACGCGTGACGGTCTCGGTGATTGAAGAACCCGGTTCCGGGAGCGGCTGGGCGGTGATTGGCACTGTCGGCATGACGAGCAGGTCATAGGTGTCCAGTGCCTTGTCGTAGGCCGCTCGGGCAAAGCGCGCTATGTTCTGGGCCTTGGCGTAGTAGCGACCGTTGTAGCGCTCCAGACCGAACTGGCCGACGAACATGCAAAGCTTGAGGGACGGCGACAATGCGTTTGCCTGATCGCGCCAACCGACCTGTTTGTCCAGCAGGCCCACGTCGTAAAGCCCCTTCCAGTTAAAACCCGCGCCATTGCCGTGCATCATTTGCATGGTCAGGCCTTCACAGCCGATAGGGCTCCATAACGATCCCGCCAGGTTGTGTTCGGGAACCGATACCTCCTCGACCCGCGCGCCCAAGGCTTCGAGCCGGGCGATAGCGCTGCGGACCTTTTCTGCGATACGTGGATCCTGGTTGGCGAGTTGGAAGCCTTCCTGGAGGATCCCGATCCGGAGTCCGGTCACGCCTCGTTCCAGATAATCGCAATAGGCATCGACCTTGGGGGCGGCCTGGCGAGGGTCGAGCCCGTCGGCGCCGGCCATCACTTCGAGCATGAGCGCGTTATCGCGTACGTTGTTCGTCATGGGGCCGACATGGTCGAAGGTGGACTCGATCGCCATGACCCCGGTGTAAGGCACTAGACCCCAGGTAGGTTTCATTCCATAAATGCCGCACCATGCGGCAGGAATGCGGATGGAACCGCCTTGGTCGCCACCGATAGCCAGGTCGACCGCGCCCGTCGCCACAAGCGCCGCGCTGCCCGAAGACGAACCGCCCGTCGTGAAACCATGGCGAAAAGGGTTGTGCACAGGCGCGGGGTCCGAGGTATGGCTACCACCGGAGAGGCAGTAATGTTCGCAGGTGGCTTTGCCGAGGATGGTTGCTCCCGCGTCGAGCAGACGCGTCACCACGGTGGCATCAAACGACGGTACGAAACCCTCCAGTGGTGCGGCGCCGTTCATCATCGGGACACCGGCCAGAGAGATATTGTCTTTGAGCGCGACCGTCTTGCCAGCGAGTTTGCCCGAACTGGCGCCCATCACCTCAGTTCTGTAGTACCAGGCGTTCAGCGGGTTTTCCGTGCTTGAAGGGCGATAACCGGAACTGCGCTCGTAGCGCACTGAAGGGATGAAATCAGGCAACTCATCGACGAGGTCGTAGGCATCGAAACTGGATTGCATGAGCGCCAGGTATTCGCTGGCTTGCTCGGGTGTCAGCTGTATGTGCAGGCGGCTGGCGAGATCCTGCACTTGTTCGAGAGTCGGGCGGATGATGGCCATGGGGTGTCCTGTGTCCTGTGCCAACCCGCAGGGGCTGGCAATGTCTGTTCAAACGTCATCTCGGGGATGCCCGGGCACGGTGCGCACGATTGGCGAGCCGTGGCCGGGGCTGGTATCAAGCTATCTCCACAGATTGAGCAGCGCTTGGCTGAGGAGGACAGTCGCTTGGTTGAGCGGGACTCGCTTGCTCCTCCACGGTCGCCCTCCATTGCTGTGGCTCAGGCTTATGCCGGGGTATCAGTCTTCGGATTCAGGCGTGGTCTGTTTCCGAGACGACTTCCCTGGTTTTGGCCAGACAACCCCAACGCTTCTCATGCCTTTGGCAGGGTCCATTTCCGGGTGCGCGAGTACGACGTCCCGATAGGAGGGGCTCCCGATCACCGCCGGTTTGAACTTGATGAGGAAGTCATTGACCTCTTTGCGCAGATCCGGGGCCAGAGCGTAGTCGTCGTAGCACGCCTCGAGACAATCGAGCACGGCTTGCCAGTGCACCTCGGTCAGCCCCATTCCGCGATGCGCGGTGACCATGTCTCTCCCCCTGTATTTGGCGCTTCCACCCCAGTGCTCGGAAAGGAAATCGACAAAATTGATGTGTTCCTTTTGGAACGTCGATTCCGACATATGGGCCCAGATGTGCCCGATGGCAGGGTGTCCCATTGTCTTTCTCAACACTGCGCCTGCGAACTGATAGATCACGTCATAGCCGCCAAGACGGGTATAGAGGGAGGGTTGTTGTTCCGTGGTGGGTTGCTGGTCGGTCATTGTCTGGTTACTCCGTTTCGGGTGAGAGGCATCTCATTAGCCAACTGTCGCGTCGTTGGGCACACGCTTGGTTGATAAGGACAACGGGTGGTAGAGACGGGCGGGCCTAAAAGACCCTGACGTAGCGCAGGTTCATGCGAAAGTCTTCTTTGGGGCCGTTCTCCACCGCAAGGTCGCGTCCGAGTTGCACTTGGAGTTGGTCCTTGGCGGTGAAAAACTTTCTGGCCGTGACGCGGACGTTGGTGGTTTCCATCCTGTCGTCCTGGTTGACACCATCGATCTGGTTTTCCCCGCCCCAACTGTGGCCGAAGCCGATAGCCAGCGCAGTGGTCTCGTCGGGCATGTAGCGCCCCATTAACTGAGCGCCGTAGGAAACGTCCTGCTCCCGGCGGGCGGAGCTGGCGCCGAAGTCGTTGTTGTCCCCGTACCAGATGGCGTCACCGACGAGGTCGATGGCCCAATTCTCCGTGAAGTGCTTGACGTAAGCGGCCTGGAGATCAACCTTCCAACGGTTCTCGCCAATGTTGAGCGCGTCGTCTTTGTCATAGTCACCAGTCGGCACGTACAGGTAGGCGGTCGCACCGAGGGTGTCGTTGGCGTCGTTGAGACGGTACTTGAGCGGCGCGGTGAGAATGAGGTCGCCGATGCCGCTGGCGTCGCCTAGACCAGAAGCGTCACCACCGCCCGAGACATGACCGAAGGGCAACAGGAATTGAGGCTCGATGGTCAGTCGCTCGCTCAACTGATAGACGTGCAGCAAACGCAGAATGCCGATATCGGAAGTCAGGTTGAAATCGGAACTGGTCTTGTGCCCCTGGGCATAGGCACTGTCCGTGGTGGCGTGCTGGTAGTAGACCACGCCGATGGTCGCTCCCACGGGGAGCGGCTCGTAATCGCCAGGGTCCACCTCGAGGGCATGGGAGGAAAGGCTGGGGAGGAGGGCGGCAAGCGACAGGTAGCGGAACTGTTTCATGATCGACGATCCTTTTTTCGGGCAAAAAGAGCCCCGCAATCGCCAGTCAGGCAATGCGCAGGGCTAAAAGTGGAGTCAGCGATGGAGTCAGGCGGGCGACACTTGCGCGTCGCGCATCATCCCGGTCTGCGGATGGCAGTTGATGTACTCGAACAGTTGTTGGCTACCGTCCGCTACCGAGACCTCGTGATACAGCCGCAGCTTCGAAAGGCCCCCGATCACTCGGAAGAACGTGGTGAAAATACGCAAGTGAGTGGGGTGGGATTCTGCCCAGCGCTCCAGTTTGTCGAGGGATCGCCAGTGACCGATGTCATAGGCGATGTCGAGGAGATTGCCATCCAGGTCGACATTGCGTACGAAGCGGTTGCTGTAGCAGCCCAGCGCCTGCCCCTCGTCACGCAGGAAGTTCATGCCGTCTTGCAGTGGCGGCAGCATCTCGTTGAAGTAGAGCGCACGCTCTTCGTCGCCGGCTTCGACCCAGTCTTGTCCGGAGCGGATCAGCGTCAGGTTGTCGTGGCCGCGTACCACGACCCTGCCGCCCTTGGCGGGGTCGCCTGAAATGACTTGCAGTTCGCTGGTCGGCTGCATCCAGTCGGTCTGTGAGATAGCAAAGCGATCCCGCGCCGAGCCCCAGTAGCCGTGCTCCTCGATCTCGCCGCTGATGCCGTCCATGATCGCACCGACACCTGGCAAATCATCCTGGAATGCATACAGCGTCTCGAACTGCTCGGCACGTGGTGCGATGACTTCGCGGAAATACCCCAACCCCTCGTTCAGGCGCGCATCGTCGCCCCACCAATCGGCCACAGGCGCTGAAAGTAGCCATCGGTGATAGGCGGCGGGATCACGCCAGTAGCCCACGGCGATGAAGTTTCCGTAACCCTGATTGTCGAGGTGGTAGGTCAGGTCGTGATTCCCTGGGCCATCGGCGAGGGCAAAGCTTGCGTCAATGTAGCGCATGGCTTGCAAGGCGGCGGCGCGTTGCTCGTCGCGGAATTGCACCCCGAGGTAAGCCATTACAACTTGCTTCACGTTTTCGTCAGCCCGCCCCACAAACATCGGGAAGGGTGGCTGGTAATCGTCGTGGACACGACGGGACAAAGTCCGCGGACATTTGAGATGTTTATCGATTGCAGATTCCATGGGGGGCTCCTTTATTTCCGTCTCAAACGGACGGTTCGCTGTTCTACATCCCAGTGGATGTTGTTGTTTTGCGGTGGGTACCACTCCATCGGCGTTGCAGCACCAAGGTCCCGAGCTGCACCAGGTAAGTGGCGAACTCTTCGGGTGCCATGTCCCATCGCTGTAAAAACCAGGATGAATCGGACAGTCGCTGCTGTTCTCGTGGATGCATGAGACACCTCCTCATTCGTGCTTGTAGGGACACGGCGTGGAGTGAAAATTATCCAGGGGGGATGCAACGTGCTTGGCTCGAATGGACAACCGTTTGGTTAAAAAGGACAGGTAAAAAAGGCCGGCATGTCAGCGCGCGGCAATGGTGCGGGGCGTGTGAAACAAGGGGGCGAGGTGCCCCGAGAAGTGGCATGGGGAGTGTTGGAAGGATCGGCCTCTGTAACGTGCAGGCGGCCATCTTCCAAGGTGTCTGGCAGCGGGAATGATGCGATGGAGATGGCCTGCTAATTGCTTGGCTCGCAAAAACGTTACCCCGCTTCTTTTGTTGAAACGCCGCCGCGAGGTGAATGCAATGAGCCAGACCTGTCAGTATTCAACGCTTGCCGTTACGGCCCCCCACCGGTTCGATTACTGGAAAGAGGTGGTTTGTCACCACTGCCTGGACGCAGACAGCAAACGACTGGCGCAGAGCGATTTTGACGGGGCACTTGAGGTGCATGCCATGGGCGCATTGGACATCTGCACGTTGTCCGCACCCTTGCACTATTGGGAGCGTTCCGCCCAGCACCTGCGCAGTGATCCTAATGACGATTTGTGGTTGGGCTTTACCAGGAGCGGTTATGGCGAACTGGAGCAGGCTGACCGACGGACGAAACTGGCGGCGGACGATCTGTTTCTTTATGACGCATCCCAGCCGTTCAGATTCAGCTTCGGTGGTACTGATAACCACCTTGTCCGCATTCCGCGACAATTGCTCAGTCAGCGCTTGCCCTCCATAGCAGACTGCACCGCTGTGGTTCTGGATGACCGTCGCCCCGGGGTGATTCCGTTACGCGAGATGTTACGTCAAGCCGCGAGTATGCCTGCCGGCTTCCATAACACAGGAGTCTCCAGTCGTTACTCCAGCACGTTGCTCGACCTTCTGGTGGTCAGCCTGGAACTCCAGGATTTAAAGCAGACTCATGACGAGTTGGATCTGCATGGCCGGATCATGAAGTACATCCACCAGTATTTGACCGAGGCGGACCTGTCGCTCGAACGCATCGCGCAAGCCCACCATGTCTCCACACGCACGGTGACGCGCGCTTTCGCCCGTCATCAGAAATCGCCGGTCGCAGAAATCTGGAAGGCACGCTTGCTCGCCAGCCGCGAGGCTATTGAGCGCGGTCAAGTCCGCAGTATTTCTCAGGCGGCGCTGGATTTCGGTTTCTCCGACTTCTCTCATTTCAGCCACGCTTTTCGCAAGGCCTTTGGCGTTGCTCCCCATACGCTTCTGCGACGAGAGTAAAAAGGGGGGCTTTCCCCACGGCGTTCAGGGGGGATTCCCCCCCTGCAGTTTTAAACCCTATAACCAACCCTTGATCTGTGCGCACACAGCCTGGGTGGAAATACCGTAGCGATCGTGCAACGTCGGCAGTGCGCCCGCATCGAGAAACGCGTCCGGCAGCGCTATTTGCCTGAACGTCGGCGTGACCCCATTGCGCAACAGCACGGCGGCCACCGCTTCGCCCAATCCGCCGATGATGGAGTGGTTTTCGGCCGTCACGACCAGTCGTCCCGGCTTTCTGGCCTCAGCCAGGATAGTCTGCTCATCCAAAGGCTTGATGGTGGGAACGTGAAGCACCGCGACATCCACACCGTCAGCCTGAAGCTCCTTGGCTGCTTCCAGGGCGCGCATCGTCATCAAACCGGTGGAAATGATTAAAACCTCATTGCCCGTGCGCAGGGTCTTGGCTTTGCCGATCTCGAATTCATAGCCATATTCATCGAGCACCAGCGGTACGTTGCCGCGCAGTAACCGCATGTAGACGGGCCCTTGGTGCGCGGCAATGGCGGGCACGGCTTGTTCGATTTCCAGGGCATCGCAGGGGTCGACGATCATCAGGTTCGGCATGGCGCGGAAGATCGCCAGATCATCCGTTGCCTGGTGGCTGGGGCCGTACCCGGTGGTCAGGCCCGGCAGACCGCAGACAATTTTAACGTTGAGGTTTTCCTCGGCAATCGCCATGCAGATGAAGTCATAGGCCCGGCGCGAAGCAAACACCGCGTAAGTGGTGGCGAAGGGCACGAACCCCTCCCGAGCCATGCCGGCCGCTGCGCTCATCAACAGTTGCTCAGCCATGCCCATCTGGTAGAAGCGCTCTGGGTGCGCCTTCGCAAAAATATGCAGGTCGGTGTATTTGGACAAGTCAGCCGACAAACCCACGATGTCCTGGCGCTGGTCCGCGAGTGCGGCCAGTGCGTGGCCGAATGGCGCTGGCTTGGTGGCCTGGCCTTCAGCGGCAATCGAAGCAATCATTGCCGAGGTCGTCAGCTTTTTCTTCGCCGCTGCGGGCACCTGAACGTTGGTCTTTTGTGCGTTGTTCATGCTGTTTTGCCTTCTTCCAGGTTGTTCAGGGCCACATCCCATTCATGCTCATCTACGCGGATGAAGTGAGTCTTTTCGCGGGTTTCCAGGAACGGTACGCCTTTGCCCATCTTGGTATCGCAGATGATGACGCGCGGCTGTGCGGCGGGATGGCTGCGGGCTGCGTCGAACGCTTTGACCAAGGCGTCCAGGTCGTTACCGTCCACCCGCTGAGTAAACCAGCCAAAGGCTTGCCATCGGTCAACGATGGGTTCAAATGCCAGCACCTCGCTGGAGTGGCCGTCGGCTTGCTGGTTGTTGACGTCGACGATGGCGATCAGGTTGTCGAGTTTCCAGTGCGAAGCTGACATTACCGCTTCCCAGGTAGAGCCCTCATTCAACTCGCCATCCGATAGCAGGTTGTAAACGAAAGAGCTGGACTGTTTGCGCTTCAGACCCAGGCAGGCGCCTACCGCGATGCCCAGTCCCTGGCCCAGCGAGCCGCCGGTGATTTCCATGCCGGGGGTGTAGGCGGCCATACCGGACATGGGCAGGCGGCTGTCATCCGAACCGTAGGTTTCAAGCTCATCCAGTGGAATGATTTCAGCCTCGATCAGCGCGGCATACAGCGCGATCGCGTAGTGACCGATGGAAAGGTAAAAGCGATCACGCTGTTCCCACTCGGGGTTTTCGGGCCTGTAGTTCAAGGCATGAAAGTACGACACGGCCAGCAAGTCTGCCGCGCCCAGTGCCTGACCGACATAACCCTGGCCCTGGACTTGCCCCATGCGCAAGGCATGGCGGCGAATGTTATGGGCACGCTGCACCAACGTGGTGGATGCCGCGCGAGATAAAGTGGCAGTCATGGAAATTCTCCGTTAACTCAACGATTGACCGAAGCGGCAGGAATACGCAGTACCAAACAGGCACCGATGCACAGCACACCGGTAATCAGGTACATGCCGATGGCGCTCGAACCGGTCGTGGTGGTGATCCAACCAATCAGGTACGGCGAGCAGAAACCCGCCAGATTGGCAAAGCTGTTGATTCCGGCGATCCCCGCAGCGGCGGAGACACCACCGAGCAAGGTGGTAGGCAGCATCCAGAACAGTGAAGACGCCGACAGCACGCCTGCTGCTGCAAGGCACAGGCACAACACCGACAACGTCAGGTTGGCACCGAACACCGCCGCCAACGTGAGGCCCAGCGCGCCGGCAAGCATTGGCCCGACCAGATGCCAGCGCCGCTCCTGGTGTTTGTCGCCGCTGCGCCCCATGAGCACCATCGCAATGATGGCGCACAGGTAGGGGAGACTGGTGAGCAATCCGATGTGCATCGGATCGGCAACACCTGCATTACGGATAAGCGTTGGCAGCCAAAAGGTGATCGCGTACTGGCCCATGACCACGCAAAAGTAGATACCGGCGAGAATCCACAGGCGGCGGTCCCGCAGGAATGCCCCGACCGAGGCGTGGGTGACTTTGCGGCTGTTGTCCTCGGCCAGTTCTTTGGCGACCAGCGCTTTTTCTTCATCGGTGAGCCAGGTCGCCTGGTGCACGCCGTCCTTGAGGTAGGCCAGCACCATCAGGCCAACGATGACGGTCGGAGCGGCTTCAATCACGAACATCCACTGCCAGCCCGCCCAGCCATGAACGCCTGCGAACTGCGTCATGATCCAGCCTGATAGCGGTCCGCCGATCATCCCCGAGAGCGGGATGGCGATGAACCACAGCACCGTCATTTTGGCGCGACGGTAGGAGGGGAACCAGTAAGTAAGGTAGAGCAGCAAGCCCGGCGCGAGACCCGCTTCGGCGATCCCGAGCAGAAAGCGCAGGGTATAGAACTGCCAGGCCGTTTCTACGAAGGCGAAGAGGGCGGAGATGATGCCCCACGAGATCATGATGCGTGCGATCCAGCGACGGGCACCGACCTTGTGGAGGATGAGGTTGCTGGGCACTTCGCAAAGGAAATAACCAAGAAAGAACATGCCGGCGCCAAGCCCGTATACGGTCTCGCTCAGGGCCAGGTCATTCATCATCTGAAGCTTTGCAAACCCGACATTCACCCGGTCCAGGTAAGCGCACAGGTAGCACAACATCAGGAAAGGCATCAATCGCCAGGCAGTCTTGCGATACGCGCTTGAGCGCACTGTGGACACAGTGTCGAGCGTCATGGTGGTCATCATGATGGTCTGATCTCTTGTTTTTATAGAACGCCGGGCTCAGGCCCGACGTATCTTCGATCCAGAACTGAAAGGGCAGTGGGTGGCTTCAGTTGATCGTCAATGGATCAACATGCCGCCGTTTACATCGAGCGTGATACCGGTGAGGTAAGAGGACAAGTCGCTGGCGAGGAACAGTGCCGCATTGGCGACATCCTGCGCGGCACCGAGCCGGCCCAGCGGGATGCTTTCGATGATGGCGTGACGACGATCGTCCTGCATCAGGCCGCCAGTGATGTCGGTATGGATCAAACCTGGCGTGATGGAGTTGACGCGAATGTTGTCCGCGCCAAACTCCCGCGCCATGGCTTTGCCAAGTCCGAGTACACCGGCTTTCGCTGCGCTGTAGTGGGGGCCGCCGAAGATGCCGCCGCCACGCTGGGCCGACACGGATGACATGCAAACGATGCTGCCCGAGGCCTGGGTACGCATGACCGGAATGACCGCCTGGGACATCAACAGCGTGCCGCGCAGGCTCACATCCAGGACTTTGTCGTAATCGCCCGGGCGTATGTCCAGGGTCTTGATCGGCTGCGTGATGCCGGCATTGTTGATGAGTATGTCGATACGGCCGTAGCGCTCGACAACCTTGGCGACCGCGGCTTTGACTTGCATTTCGTCGGCGACATTGGCAGCCAGGCCCAGATGGCCTTCGCCGAGGGTGGCCGCGGCGTCACGGGCGGCGGATTCGTCGAGATCCAGAATCACGACGTGGGCGCCGTGTCTGGCGAAGGTAACAGCCGTTGCTCGGCCAATACCACGTTCGGATGCGGCGCCAGTAATAATCGCGACTTTGCCTTGAAGAAGCATGAGGGGTACCTCTGATTGTTTTTATGGTTCGATTCAGCGATCGATGACCCAGAGTGGTCCCCGTCAACAGGTCGAGCAATAACGCAAACGTCACTGCTACATGAATAAAATTCAGCACTCGTCAATGCAGATCGCAAATGTTTGAATGGCACTCCCTGCTCGTGCCACAAAAACAGGCTGAATACTGATGCGCCAGGACGATATCCCTTCATCCCATCTGCCACCGCTGAGAGCCATTCAAGCCTTCGAGCAAACCGCTCGTTTTGGCAACCTGGCAAGAGCCGCCGAAGTGCTGGACCTCACGCCATCCGCGATCAGCCATCAACTGGCCAAGCTGGAGGTGATGATTGGTCGACAGCTGTTTGTGCGGGCTGCGCGTGGGGTGACGCTGACACCGGTAGGTGAGCAGTACTTGAAGGACATTTCCGGTTTGTTGCAGAGCCTTGAAGTCGCCACCCAGCGGGCCGCGAGTGACGTGAGCCTGGATTGCCTGCGGCTGCATTCCTCCCCCAGCTTTGGCTTGCTATGGCTGATGCCCAGGTTGGAGTCATTTCGCTTGACCAACCCGGACATCCAAATCAATTTGTCTTGCTCTTATGAATCGCTGCATTTCAGCCAGGACAAGATCGATGTCGATATTCGCCACGGCCGGCCCAATTGGCCCAGCTATGAAGTGCGTACCGTGCGTAACGAGAACTTCGCTGTGCTGGCCTCGCCCAAGCTGATCGCGCGTTGCACGGTAAAAAGCGCCGCTGATCTTCTGGCTGAAGACCTGATCCTTTCCGAAGCGACCTTGCTCAGATGGCCTGAGTGGTTCGCCCAACATGGCCTGGCGCGCCCCGAAAAACCCTACGCCTTGAGTTTTGACCGCTCCTACATGAGCCTGGAAGCGGCGAGCCACGGTTTGGGATTCGCCCTCGAAAGCACGCTGCTGGCACAGAAATACCTCGCCAGCGGCTCACTGGTCGAGGTCGCCCCCGAAGCGTTGAGCTCTCCGGTCGCCGCCCACCATCTGGTGTTCCCAAGGGCTCACTCCAGCTTTCCCAGGGTCAGGCGGTTTTTGGGGTGGATGGAAGGGGAGTTAGGGCATAGTTTCGTGTTCTGAAGTGGTGGCCGCCCGAACGGTCACCACTGCGCCTACAGATACAAATCAGTCATTGAGCGTGAAAACCGCAGCGTCATGGAATATTGCGATAAAGCATCATCCGAGCCGTTTCGTGCAGCCCCCGTGTCAGCCCATTCAAGCGCCGAAACTCCTCGGGGTGCTGCGCCGCCACATCGTCACGCGGTGTGGGTGATGCCAGGTCGTGCAGGGTCGGCGAACTGCCGTCGTGCTGCATCTGCAGCAGGAAGTCCTTGGTAACGCCGCCAATGATCGGGAATGTACCCTCGCGCAGCACCAGCGGCACCACGCGCTCGCCCTCGGGGGCCGGCTGCTGGATATCCCGGCCCAGCGCGCCATTTCTGAACGGTATGCCCGCCATGCCCGCCACCGTCGGCAACAGGTCCACGAGACCGACGGCCTCTTCGATCACCCGGGGTTGCAGGCCGGGGGCATGGATCAGCAGTGGCACGTTATTGCTTTCCAGGCCCAGTTGCTCGAACGCCGGGGCCATGTGCGGGATCTGGCTGATACGCGTGTTGTGGTCGCCAAAGAACACAAAAATACTGTTGTCGTAGTAGCCGCCGGCCTTGGCGATGTCCATCAGGCGGCCGATGTTGTAGTCCAGCAGGCGCACGGCGTTATATTGTTCGACGCTACGGGAACCGGCGGCCTGGACTTGCTCCAGTGTCACGTCCTTGACCTGGAATCCGTCGTTTTGCTCGGGGATGGTGAACGGCCGATGGTTGCCGGAAGTTTGCAGGTAAGCGAAGAATGGCTGGTCCTTGGGCACGGCACGCAGCAGTCGATCGCTTTCCTTGAACAGGTCCAGATCGGAAATGCCCCACACGTCCACGCGGGACGAGCGCCAGTGGCTTTCCTCGAACAGTTGCACGCCGTCGATGCTCTGGCGGATCAGCGCATTGATATTCGCCCAGCCGGCGTTGCCGCCGATCATGTAGAACTTCTGGTACCCCTCGAACGCGTTGATCAACGTGCGTTGGCGCGTGATCAGCGGGTTGCGGGTGGCGGTCTCCTGGCGGGTCACATCCGGCACGCCGGTGATACTGGCCCATACGGTCTTGGCGGTACCGGTGACGGGCACATAGAAGTGCTTGAAGAACCAGCTTTGCGTGGCCAGTCTGTCCAGGTTCGGCGTAGGGTCGAGCGGATTGCCATAGGCACCGACGGCGCTGGTGCCGAGGGATTCGAGCATGACGAAAATCACATTCGGCGGGCGCTCACCGGCCAGTCGATAAGGCTGCACGCCTTGTTCGCGGACGAAATCAAGTCGCTGGGCGTCGGGTTGATCGACGCCCAGGTACTGCACGATCTGCGGGTAGTGCTCGCGCACCTGGGCTTCATCAAATTGCGCTTGACCGACCTTGAGCGTGTCATACAGAAACAGCACCGGGTTCAGGCCCACCGCCGCCACTTGGTTGTTGCCGGAGAAGAACGCATCGCTCCAGCGCAGCGGCACCGGGTTTTCCAGGTTGAGGTTGGCGACGCGGCCAAGCAGGGCCAACAGCACTGCTACGATGCCCATCACGGAAACCGGCGCCAGTGCCCACTTGCTGATAATTTTGCGCTCCTGATCCAGGGTCAATCGTTCAAGGCGTATCAGCGCCCAAACCCAAAGCGCCACTGCCGTCAGCCAGCTCGAGGCGATCCACACCACCGGGTAGGTTTCCCACACCATCTGTTGTGAAATCTGTGCGTCTTGCAGGTAGCGCAGCACCGTCGCATTGATGCGCACGCCAAGGTAGGCGTAGTGGCCGAAGTCGATGATGTACACCAGGCCAACCACCGCTAGTGCGATGAGCAGATAACCCCGTGCCAGCCAACGCAAGATCGGCAGGGTGGTCAGGTTCCAGCGCGGCAGCCACGCCAGCACGGCCAACGGCAGCAAAATCAGCACCGTCAGGCGCAGGTCGAAACGCAGGCCGATGCCCAGTGTTTCCAGGAGCGCCGGGGTGTTTAAAGCCAGGCCGGAAAAACCCAGCACAAATACCAGCCGCAACGCCGCCAGCAACGCAAATACCAAGGCGATCGAGCCTGCGCCGTAACGCAGGCGGCGCGATTGCAACACACCCATCATTGACCTCTGTGCCATTTCAAAAGGGGGCGCCAGGCGGCGCCGATCAGCAGGCCGAACCCGGCCACCAGGCAGTAGCCGGTCAGCAGCGGGTCGACCAGATAGTCCCAATAGTTTTCCGAAGCCTTGAGCCGCAGCGCGAAGGCCAGGGTGCCGATCGCCAGCATCCACACGGCCAGGGAATTGCGCAGCCACAGCATCAGCAGTGCCAGAGCACCTACCAGCACAATCATGGGCCGCGGGTTGAACCCCCAACGGTACGGGTCGTAATAGGTCAGACCCAAGGTGGCGGGGTACAGCAACAGGCTCAATACGCCGAACAGCGTCAGCAATTGCACTTGGTGCTGACGCACAAGCGGCTGCACCACGCCCAACCTGCTGAGTGCGACCCACCCCAACAGCACCACGGTGCTGAGCGCCAGGTCATCGGTAAAACTGCGCACATACGCCGCCAGCGGCAGCTCATCGACCGGGATAAAACTCACCGCAGCCAATATCGGCAACCACCATGGGCGCCAGGGCGCACTGAATCGAAACGAGCTCAACAGCACAAACCCCAACAGCACTAAACTCAAGTGGGCCTGCCATAGAGAAACCATCACAGCCGCTCCGCCAGCCAGGCTTCGTTGAAGCTGACATGTTTGATAAACGTGTTATTCCATGAGTACACCACGTGGTACATGCCGTCCGAGCCGCGGCTGAAGTACGGGTACTCGTATTCGAAATCGCAGCCCTGGGGTTTGCACACGCGGTAGTCGAGGTTACTGAGGAAGCGTTGTTCCAGCGGCAGGCGCCGTGCGCCGCTGGAGGCACGGAAGCCTTCGCCGATGATTTCCTTGTAGACGTCGGGCGAGAAGGGGTGGCCGAGCGGATCGGGTGACTGGTCCAGTTCCACCACCGTACGCCATTGGCTGAGCTGGGCGTCGGTGCCGTAGAGACTGAGCCTGAAGCGGCCGTCCTGCAGGTCATTGAGGGCCACCAGCAAACCGTCGTCCACCGTGCCCACTGCCGCCAGCGACGAATTGGGGTTGGCTGGCTCCAGCGGATACGGTTCGCTCCAGGTTTGCCCGGCGTCTTCGGTACGGCTCGCCAGGACGCGGTGATGGGTGTCGCCGGCATAGCGCAACATCGCCACGGCGCGGTTGCCGTCCAGGGGCACAATGGTAGGTTGCAGGGAGTTTTTGCCACGGCTGATGCGGAATTTATCGATCACCGCGCCGTCGGCGCTCAAGTACAGGTACTCGGCAAACTTGCCCATGAATTCGTGGTAGACCGGCAGGCCGATAGAACCATCGGCATGGAACACCGGTGCGGCGCGTACCAGCGTGCTGATATTGAAGAATGGTGAGGTCACCAGTTGCCGAGGTGGCGACCAGTTCGCGCCGAGGTCATCGGACACCATCACATTGATGGCGCTGGTGGCCCAGCCACCCACCGATACCGAGACATAAAACATCCACAAACGTTTGTCCGGCGCCAGGGCTATGACTGGATTGCCCAGTTTGCGGATATAACGCTGGGTGCCGTCACGGGTGCTTTCCCGCGTGGCAAGCACGTGCTCGGTGCCCCATTCGCCGCTACGGGCATCAAAGCGTGCGGTGCGCACCTGTACATCGGCAGCACCTTCGCGCGAGCCGGCAAACCACACGGCCATCAAGTCGCCACCGGGCAGGGCGGTGACCGATGAGGCGTGCACAAAGTCATTGAGCTGCGAAGACACAAAACGACTGGTGTACTGCGGCGCCGCAGTTGCCTTCGCGGTGTTCGAGCTGATAGGGGCAAACGGCGCCAATACATGGGGGGGATGGCTGAACCAGGCGGCGCAGAATACCCCTAGCAGGCTGCAGATCAGGAAGGCGGAGCGCATAGGCAAACCAATTCGGAAAAAGATTACGGTGCACGCTCATCCGGCAGGCGCTTCCTGCGACCGGTGAGCATGGATAACGGCAGGTTGTCCCGCAGCTGGAAACTCTCGAACACCGCTGCCAGCACATGGATGCACACCAGTCCCAGCAACACATTGGCCGCGGTTTCGTGGACTTGCAGGGGCCAATCGGCGCCCCATAAAGCATCGACTTCCTGCATCAGGAAGCCGCTGATACCAAGGGTCAACAGCGTCGCCAGCATCGCCACCATCACCAGGGCGCCGAGCGGCGAGTGACCCAGGCGATGTTGCGGGCGCCCCCTGAGCAGCGAGCGCAGGTGGGCCGCAAGCCGCTTCGGTGTCGGCCAAAAGTCTGACCAGCGCGCACTGCGCGGCCCGACGAACCCCCACACCGCTCGTACCAGCAGCCAGCCCATGGCGTAGTAGCCCAGCCAGACATGCCAGTCGTCGCCCGCTTCATTGAAGAAGTAATTGGCAACAAAGACCCCGGCGATAGACAGGTGAAACAGCCTCACCAGCGGGTCCCAAAGGCGCAGGGATTCGCCTTGCATCAGCCTTTTATCTCAGTCTTCACGGCCTTGCCGGTCACCGGGTCGTGGTAGATCTCGACTTTGCGCTTGTCCTTGTCGAAACCGTAGATCTCATAGCAATTGCCGTCGGTGACCTTGAACTTGCTGATTTGGTAGCCTTCGGCCTTGAGCTTGTCCTGGAAGGCTTTTTCGTCTTGCCATTGCGAGCGTTCGGCGGTGGTGCATTGCGGGCCGGCGACGGCCAGCGGGCTGGCGATAATCAAGGACAACAGGAGAATTTTGCGCATGGAAAAGCTCTCAGCATTTGTGGGAGCTTGCACAGTGCAAAATCAACCTTAGCGAAACCTTAGTTGGTAATGAGCTGTAACATCTTTGCCGGAATAGCCCCCGACAGAACCCGGCATGATGCCGCCGATTCCTAGAGAGATTTTGCGATGCGCCTACTCCTCGTCGAAGATGATCGTGCCCTCGGCCAGGGGATTCGCGTGGCATTGGGCGCCGAAGGCTACACCCTTGACTGGCTGCAGGATGGCCTTGGCGCATTGCATGCCTTGCGCAGCGAAAGCTTCGACCTGCTGCTGCTCGACCTCGGCCTGCCGCGCCTGGATGGCCTCGATCTGTTGCAGCAATTGCGTGCCGAGCAGCACGACCTGCCAGTGCTTATCCTCACCGCACGCGACGGCACCGCCGAGCGTATCGCCGGATTGGATGCGGGCGCTGACGATTACCTGATCAAACCGTTCGACGTGGAGGAGCTCAAGGCCCGCGTGCGTGCGTTACTGCGCCGCAGCCAGGGGCGCGCACAACCGCTGTTGGAGCATGCTGGCGTCAGCCTCGACCCAGCCACCCAGCAGGTTCGCTATCAGGACGAGGAGATCATCGTCACACTGATGGAATATCAACTGCTGCACCAGTTAATGGTGCGCCCCGGCAAAGTGGTGACACGCGAGCGGCTATCGCGGGCGTTGTACGGCTGGCAGGACCGCGTCGAGAGCAATACCCTCGAAGTGCTGATCCATAACCTGCGCAAAAAAATTTCCACCGAACTGATCCGTACCGTTCGTGGTGTCGGCTACGTACTGGCGCTCAAACCATGATTTCCGTCCGCGCGCGCATCCTCGTCCCGGTGCTGGTGCTGATCCTGCTGGGTGACGCCCTGATCAGTTGGCTGGTCCTGCGCGACAGCCACCACGAAATCGAAGAGGTCTACGACGCGCAACTCGCTCAAAGTGCCCGCCTGCTGCAAGGCGTGCTGCACCAACGCGCCCCCGGCGAGGCCGACTGGGACCGTCTCTACCAAGCCTTCGACCAGGCCATGAGCCGTGTCGGCGCAGACGGCGTAGCCCATCCCTACGAAACCCGCCTGACCTTTCAAGTCTGGCGCACCGACGGCCAACTGCTGGTGCGCTCCGCCGAAGCACCGATCCTCGATGCGCCGCCCGTCACCCTTGGCTCCCACGACCTGGTGGACAACGGCAACGACTGGTGCGCCTTCCTCCTGGCTGACCCGCAACAGGGCCTGTTGATATGGGTGGGCGAGCGCGACGACATTCGCCAGGACCTTATCCAGCGCATCGTTCGCCACACGCTGTGGCCCACACTGATCGGTGTTCCGCTGCTGGCATTATTGATCTGGCTGGTCATCGGCTGGGGCCTCAACCCCCTGCGCGCCATGGCCCGTTCTATCCGCGGGCGTACCACCGATTCTTTGCAGCCGTTACACCTCAAGCCGCTGCCGAGCGACCTGGAACCCATGCAAACCGCGCTCAACCGCCTGTTGGATCAGGTGGATGATCTATTGGAGCGCGAGCGCCGCTTCATCGCCGACGCCGCCCACGAACTGCGTACACCCTTGGCAATCCTGCGCATCCACGCCCAGAACGCGCAAAGCGCCGTCACCGAAGAACAGCGGCGCGAGGCATTGGATTTCCTGGTCAATGGCGTCGACCGCGCCACCCGTATCGGCAGCCAACTGCTCACCATGGCCCGCATCGAACCGCAATTGAACAACCCCATGTATCAACGCGTGCAACTCACCGAGCTGGTCCGCGAAGAACTGGCCGAACTCACGCCACTGGCCATGGAAAAGGGCGTGGAATTGGTGCTGGAGTGTGATGAAGAGTGTTGGGTAGAAACCGAGCCGACAGCGTTAGCCATTGCCATGCAGAATCTGGTGACCAATGCCCTCAACTTTTCTTCCCCAGGCAGCGAGGTGACTGTCGTGGTGCGTAAGGACGAGGCGGGCATGGCCAGCTTGAGGGTGGAGGACGCCGGGCCGGGAATAGCAGAAGGGGAGCTTGGCAGATTGTTCGAGCGATTTTACAGCCGAGGCAATGCCAATGGCGCGGGCTTGGGATTGGCCATCGTACAGATGATTACTCGTAAAATTGGTTGCACCCTGCACATTTACAATCGAACAAGCGGGGGTGTATGTGCAGAACTCGGCCTGAACCAGGCCAGCCGCCCCTATAACGTTCTCGCAAATTCGAATAACGCATCTGTCACCGTGACGACGTAGGTGAACTCCGAACGAAAACCACTTCCCGCTAAAAGCAGCCTGAACTCGGGCACAGCCATCAGCAGAGGAGAGCCGCTTCCCAAAAAACATGGAGCGAAATAGGGAAGCGGTGGAACGGCAGTTAAGGGGAGACTTCATCCTCGCCTAACCATACAACCGCTGTTCAATCTCTTCGAGGGTGCTGCCTCGTGTCTCCGGTACCCATACCGCGACGAAGGTCAGAGATAGAAGTCCTGCTCCCACGAACACAAAGAAGGTTTGGCCGATCCCGATCGTCGCAACCAAAGATGGAAAAAACATGCCGATCATCACGTTGGTCAACCAGAACGCTGCGATCGCCATACCCATGCATCCGCCGCGGATGCGCATTGGGAAGATTTCCGCCAAAAGTACCCAAAAAGCGGGCCCGATCAGCCCTTGCATGGAGGCAAGGAACATCGCCATGGCGCCGAGAATGAGCATGGCGCGGGTAACGGAGGGATCGACAAAAACTGAAACCAGGCCAATCAACAGTAAAGACAATGTGGTACCCGTGAAACCGAGCAGCATCATTGGGCGACGGCCCACGCGGTCCAGCAGCGCAATGCCCACGAACGTTGCGCCAATCGAGATAACGCCATTTACGACATTGGCGATCAGTGCACTACGTTGCTCCAGGCCTGCTTCTGTGAGGATCTGGGTGCCGAAGTACATGATTGAATTGACTCCGGTCAGCTGCGACGTAACAGCGATACCGATGCCAATCAAAAAGATTCGTCGCGCGCCCTTTTGAGACAGATCGCGCCAGCCGCCTTTTTTGATGAATCGCTCGTTGCTGATCTGCTGGGTAATGGCCTCCATCTCAGCCTTGGCGTAGTACTCCTCCCGTACCAGTTTCAGTACCTCCAGGCCCTCTCTGAAGCGCCCTTTGGTGGCTAGCCAGCGCGGGCTTTCCGGCATGTAGAGCATTCCCAACCAGAGTGCCACTGCTGGCAGGGTTGCCAAGGCAAGCATCCATCTCCAAACACCGTCGAGATCGCTAAACAAATTGCCCAGTGTGGCGTTGGTGGTGAAGGCCAGGAATTGCCCGGTGACGATCATCAACTCGTTGCGAGTGATGATGCGACCGCGGATGCTGGATGGGGCCATCTCCGCCAGATACGCCGGCACGACGACCGATGCGCCGCCCACCGCTAACCCCAGCGTGAAGCGGGCGGCCACCATGACGTTGAGGGTGGGCGCCAGCGCACAAGCCAACGCGCCAAGAAAAAACACTACGGCGAGGAAAAGAATGATACGGCGGCGACCCTTGAGGTCCGAGAGGCGACCGCTGAACAGCGCCCCCATCATTGCGCCGATCAATAGGGCGCTGGCGACCAAACCTTCCGTGAAGGGTGTCAGGCCCAGGTCATCTTTCATGTAGAGCAAGGCGCCATTGATGACGCCGGTATCGAAGCCGAATAGCAGGCCGCCAAACGTGGCAATCCAAGTGATTTTTTGCAGGTAGCGCTGTGCCTGGTGTTTTTCAGGACTTACAAAAGTGGCTGAAGTGTCTGCCGTATTTCCGTAGGAATTAATTGTCATTGTGATATTCCTGACTGAAACTCATGGGAGTGCTCACTCGCCATCGCGGTGAGCGTTTCAACATGCAATTACATTGGTTTTTCTCGTGGTGCGATTCAGATGGGTTGGGGTTTGAAATCGCTGGTGGCTACTGGCATGACGCTCTGTAGCAGTCTTACGGACTTTTCCAAACCCTCGAGGCTGTTGAGTAAAACGTCCTCATGCTCGATCGATAGCCAGCCATCGTAGCCAGCCATCTTCAAGCGGTAGCAGAACTGCCGCCACCATTGCTCACCGTGGCCGAATCCAAGCGTGATGTAGGACCAGCTTCGGGATGAGATATCCATCAACGAGCCATTTTCCAGGAGTGAATCCACGGCCTGGACTGGCGCGTTAAGCAAAGTATCTTTGGCGTGCACATGGTAAATGGCGTCGCCCAGTGCCTCGGCGGCGACCAGCGGGTCAGCGCCCATCCAGAACAGATGCGAGGGATCAAGGTTGGCGCCAATCACCGGTCCGATTGCGTTGCGTAGCTTCAGCAGCGAGCGGACGTTGTAGACGCACTGGTTACCGTGCAACTCCAAAGCGATGCGTTCCACACCATTTTCCTTGGCCAGATCAGCTATTTCGCTCCAGAAGGGCAGCAGGCGTTCTTCCCATTGATAGCGCAGCATTGCCTGGGTTTCGGGAGGCCATGAGGCAACCACCCAGTTCGGCATCTTGTCGCCGGCCTGACCTTCAGGTAAGCCAGACATGGTGCAGACGGTCTTGACTCCCAACTCACCGGCTACGCGTATCGTGTCCTTGAGACACTGGCCTTGTGCAGGCTGCGTGGGATGCAAAGGGTTGCCGTTGGCGTTCAAGGAAATGATTTCCAGACTGTGTTCCTGGAAGCTGCGTTTGAGGGCCTTGCGGTCATCGGCGCTGGCGAGCATCTGCGCCAAGTCAAAGTGCGGCGCGGTCGACCATCCGCCGGTGTTGATCTCCAGGCCCGACACTCCCAGCCGTTCAGCCTGCTTGAGCATCTCCCGCAGGGGCAGGTTGCCGAGGCTATCGGTGACGAATCCCAGCTTCATGACGTAGCTCCTTCTCGCGATCGGTAGAGGGGCGGTGCTTCCAGCGTTGGCAAAACTACCCGGCGACGCTGATGGAGTGCCTCGATGCCGGCTTGAGCGACAATGGCTGCGCAATAGCCGTCCCAAGCACTCGCGGCATGGACAGGGAAACTACCTGTGGTGATGAACTCCACGAATGCTTTGTTCTGCAGGCGATAGGCGTCGGCGAAACGCGGCCGCCAATCGGCAGCGTACCTTTCAAAACCCTGAAGACGGGTGTTGAAGCGAGCATGTACGGGGGTGGCCAGCTGCACGGAGCCCAACTCGCCCACCAACTCGCCACGGACGTCGTACCCGTAATGGGCGTTGTTGTTGATTTCGATGTTCACCAGATGGCCTTCCCGGGTTTCCAGCACCATGAATACCGGGGCGCCGACGCCGTCCTTAGACGTGTGGGTGGGTTGGAACACCGAAATGGCAACGTATTCAGTATCGAGCACGTGACGTGCCACATCGAACTCATGCGGCGCGGAGTTACTGATCGCCATTTGCCCGCTGAAGTTGGCGGGGGCTTCTACGTTGCGGTGGAAGTTGTGCATCATCACAGCCCGACCTATCAGGCCGTCGCTCAAGGCACTTTTCATTTCCCTGTACGAAGGGTCAAACCGGCGCATGAAGCCCAGTTGCACGAATTGGCGACCCCGGGAGGCCTCTTTGTCGATGACCGCCAGGCACTGGTCCGGGCTTTGAGACAACGGCTTTTCACACAGTGCGGGCTTCCCTGCATCAATGGCTGCCATGGTCAGGACCGCATGGGTTTCGTCCGGGCTGGCGATGATGATTGCATCGACATCGGACCTTGAAAGCGTGAACAGTGGGTCAGTGGAAACGTCAGCGGCTCCATAACGGTCAGCTATCAGCTTCGCTCGCTCTGGCGACGCATCACACACCACATGCAAAGTGGCTCCCGGAAGGTCCTGGGCAATGATGCGGGCGTGATCCTCCCCCATAATTCCCGCGCCGATAACGGCGATTCGTATGCTCATATTCAACTACCTATCAATGGGCGAAAGTCATCTACGCAGCGTCGAACGCGCGAGCACGTTGACTGAGAAGGGAGGTGCAAGGTGGGCCACGAGCGGCTTGGCCGTGGCGGTCGAAACCAACCGATGAGGCGAGTTATTCATGGGGCTATCCTGGCGGTTTGTTGTGTTTGTTATGCCTCGATTATTAGCGCCGAAAAAGCAAGCATCAAGGAGCACCATAGGCGGTTTATGATGTGAAAAACCTCAAATTCAAGAGTGCAGTATCGTTTTTCATTGCTCTTGAAGCCGAACATCGGGAATGTTTATATGGTGTAAATAACATCAAAAGAGGGCGTGCCATATGACCACGCAAACATCAGCGCGCTTATGGAAGGGCCCCACCGTTCAACAGGTCGCCAAGGTGGCGAGGGTCGGGCCTGCGACCGTCGATCGTGTGCTGAACAACCGTCCCGGCGTTCGGGAAAACACCCGTCTGAAAGTCCTGGCTGCGCTGGATAAGCTAAGGAAAGACTTGGCTGACGGCATGGCAACGTTGCAGATCAAGCTCTTTTGCGATTCGGGCGAAACCTTCAATGCAACGTTGGCCGACGCCGAGGCATTGGTGAACGCTTCGACACCGGGCGTCGTGGTGCATGGCTACTATGAACCGACTAACCAGGTCGATCCCGCCACTTTTGCTGATCAGGTTCAGGCACAGGGCGCCTCGGCGGATGGTGTGATCGTGGTATCGCGCGAGCATCCGGCGATCAATCGCGCGATTCGCAAACTGTGCAGCCTAGGCATACCAGTCGTTTGCCTGACCACCGACCTGCCTAATTCCGGGCGAAGCGCTTATGTAGGCAACGATCAATATGCGGCGGGCAGTGTCGCCGGGTTACTGATAGGCAATGCGTTACCCAAGGAACCGGCAAAAATTCTGTTAGTGACCAGTGTGCCGTTTCGCTGTCAGCAAGAGCGGGAGATGGGATTTCGCAGGGTGCTCCGTTCCGAGTTTCCGTATCTGAAAATCGACGAACGAGTGATGTCCGACGATCGCCCTCAGACCACGACTGAACAATTGACGCGTTATTTTTCCAAGCACGACTACCCGGCAGCCATCTACAACGTGGCCGGAGCCAATCGGGGCGTTGCTCAAGCGATAGATACCATTGCGGCTGAGGATCGGCCTATTTTCGTCGGCCATGAGCTTACCGTTCATACGCGGGCGATGCTTGAGTCCGGCGTCATGGATTATGTCATCTCTCATGATTTCGTTGGCGAGACGGCCGCAGCGGTGCGCTGGATACGAGGAGCGGTTGAGGGAGCCGCGACAACGCCACCTTCCACACAGATCTTGATTCACACTCGATACAACTGTGGTGCGTAAGGCCACGTTGCGTTCTACCCAGCCGTGCCCCTCGGCAAAACCAAGGATGGAGGCCTGTGTCGGAGTCAGTAGTGATCGAGAAACGGTACTCCTTGCCACATTGATGTTCCCGGTTGCGCCACTGATGTCGCGGAAGATTCCGGCCAAGAAATAAAAAATCTATATAAATCAATATGATGATTTTGATTCGCTACAAGCTTTACGCTTTCGTCGTTTTATTGGCTGATTAATATCAAAGAGCCATATTGACAGATTGTTGGACAATATTTAGTCTTTGCAAGATGTTTCAAGGACTGAACGCGATGACTAATGGATTAGTTGCACATGCCCGCCTGTGCCTCATAGAAAAATTCCTGTTGTGCCCACCGGACCGTCTCACAACGGTTCTTGATCATGATTCTACCGTTTGCCTGACGCAGTTGGACCTCAAGTCGAAGGTTTATCAGGCGCGTCAGGTACTCCGCCAACGTGCCCTTGAACCGGGGCAGGTCGTAGCGATCTGCATGCCTTCGAGCATGGAGGTGCTGACCGTGGTGCTCGCCGCGTGGGCCGAAAGATTGGCAATCGCGCTTCTGCCGCACGATTTAACTCATACGACAATGCGTGATGGCAGCGGGTTGGCCGCAATGCTTGAGTTGATTGAACCTGCGTTGATAATGACCTGCGGGGCGATAGCGACGAAGTTGCCGGGCTCATGGTCAGACGTCGCCCTGACGGATGACGAGTTGCTCAAGCAGATGAGCGCGATAGCCGATTACGTCGATGAGCCAGCCTTGAGCCGCCCTGAAGACTTGGCGATTTTACAGTTCACATCTGGCAGTACCGGAATGCCTAAAGCGGTGTGCATCAGTCAGTCGATGCTCAGTTCTAATTGTCAGGCAATTGCCGAGCGTGTAAACGTCGACACGACCGACCGGATGGTCAGTTGGTTACCGCTTCACCACGACATGGGGCTTTCCGCATTGACGCTGGCCTGGTGGTGTTCTATCGATCTGGTGCTGATGCCGACTCACGAGTTTTCTCGACAGCCCATGGCTTGGCTGCAGGCACTGTCTCGCTTCAAGGGTACCTTGTCACCAGCGCCAACTTCTGCATTTGCCTTGCTCAGCCGCCTCGCCGGACGCGTGCGCGAAGGTGAACTGGACTTGTCCCATTGGCGCTATGCCTGGGTGGGTGCCGAGCCAGTGTTTTATGACCACCTCCGTCAGTTTGAAATTGCCTTTGCAGTTCATGGCCTGCAAGTGGGTGTACTGCAACCGGCGTACGGTATGGCGGAAGCAGTGGTTGCGGTTTCACTCAACGCACCTGGACAAGGTATGCGCGTTCGCTGGTTGGACACTCAGAGCCTGCACAGCTCAATGCTGGTCAAAGAGCAAGCGCCTGGTACTCCCGGCTCTGCACCTTATCTAGGAAATGGCACGGCAGTCGGTGAAACCGAATTTCGAGTCGTAGATGAACACCAGATTTGTTTGACGCAGGGCCAGCTTGGCCGGCTGCAGATCAGGGGCGACAGTATCATTCGCCGTTACTTGAAAATGGATCCGGTGCGACCCCAAGCAAAAGATTGGTATGACACGGGTGATCTGGGCTTTCTGCTGAACGATGAAGTGTTCATTACCGGGCGCAGCAAGGACCTGATTACGCGTGCAGGCGTCAACGTCAATCCGCACATTATTGAATGGGCGCTGGAAAGTGCCTTCAATTTAGCTGCCGGTTCTGTCGCTGCCTTTTCCTGCATCGACATTCAGCGTTCAAAGGAATGCGTTGTAGTGGTCATGGCGAGTAATGCTCTTGGCACTCGGGATCCCGCGGAGTTGCGTCGCGAAGTGGCGCAGATCGTTGTACGCCAAGCCGGCGTCCAAGTGGATGAAGTGCTGCTGATCCGCCGCTCGGAATTCCCTAAAACCACAAGTGGGAAAATCCAGCGTCAGGCATTAAGTCGACTGTATTTGAGTAACCGTTTGAGTTCTGCTGCCGTCAATACTGACCGCGTTTCCGCTTAATCATCTTTTACAACAGCACGGATTGCATACGTGCAAGGAGCACTTGTGTTTGATGTTATTTGCCAGACGATAAAAAGCCTTTCAATACAGGGGATTCTACCGGCTCATTTGAGCGGTTCCGCGATAAAGGCTAACGATACGTTGTTGGATTTGGGCTTGGACTCAATGGGGCAACTAACGCTGCTCTCCGAGTTGAAAGGTCGCTTATCGCTGAGCTTGCCTGCCGACCAAGTTGATGCGACGACAACGCTTCATGAGTTGGCGATGATACTTGAGCGTGCGAACACACTCGCGTTTTCCGCGGCGATATAAAGGGGGCGTCAATGTCCACTAATACGTCTGTAAAAATGCCGTGGTTCGTCAGTGCCAAGGTCGACACGCTGGCTATTCTGGTTGGAGGCCCATTGATTTCGGTCGCGCTGTTACTGGCTATTATGCAGGGACCGGCGTTTCTGGTGGGCGCGTTGTTGTTTGCGCTGTTCCTAGATATTCCCCATGTGCTGCATACGCACGTTCGATTGTTCGCTGAGCCGCTGGAGTATCAGCGGCACAAAGTGCAATTCTGGGCGGGATTAGTTGTTATCAGTGTCTTCTGCGTCGCCCTCTACAGCCTGAATGCTTTACCTTGGCTTGTGGCGATCTGGGTTTATTGGCAGCCCTATCATGTGTGTAAACAGCATTTTGGTGTGGCGGCACTTTATGCGAAGAAGGCCGGGTATAAACATTCTACTTTGCCGATTCGCAACATGGTTTTGGCCGGGTTTGCTGCGCCGCTGATTTATCGCATCACTCACGGTGGTTTTCATTTTGGAAACTACGAACTGTTTGAGCAGACGCTGCCGTTTGCGAACATCTCAATTCCAACGCCGGCACTCGCGCCGTTCTGGGCCTGGTTGGCATACGCTGTATTCGCAGGCACGACGCTTCAATTCCTGGTTGCCGAGCGGCGACAGCAGCGTCATCAAGAAGGCTTGCCGCGCTTCGTACTGGTCATGCTGGCGGTTTCGCTGGGGCTGTATAACGCCGCTTACCTGCTGGTGAGCGATCTGTACGCGCTTATTTTGATCGGTACCAGCATCCACGCGCTGCAATACCACTTGGTGTGCACGTCTACCGTAATGGCTGGACTGCGCCGAACTGAAACCCAGCCAGCCGTCACAGGCGCCTTGGGTGTTGCACACGGTTGGGTCAAGCGGATGGGGGCTAAACCGTGGATCTGGTTCAGTACGCTGGGGCTGGCCAGTCTGTTGGTGCTCAGCCTGGAGATGCCTTCCGTAGGGCTGGTACCGCTGATCATCGTTCTGCATCACTTCTACCTGGATGGTGTCATTTGGAAACGTCGGTGAAGCCTGTCGCAAACCTGGACGGGCGTACCTTCGTGGACGAGTTGCGCCCATTGATCGAGGACTTGCGACGCCATCATGCATGGCGCTATCGCTTGGACTTCGGGTTGAGCATCGGATTGTTCTGGGTCGCACTGTCCATGCTGGAAGGCGCCGGTTCTGTGACTTGGCCGTTATGGTATGGCACGGCGGTGTTCACGCTTTACCGGTCGGCCATGTTCATTCATGAGCTGAGCCATATGCCGCGCCGCGCTGTACCCGGGTTCAACCTGATGTGGAACCTGGCGTGTGGTATCCCACTGCTGTTGCCATCGTTTTTGTATTTGAGCCATATCGACCACCATACCCTCGGGCGCTACGGCACTCGCCAGGATCCGGAGTACCTGCCCTTTGAGCAGCAGTTTGGCCGCAGTGTGATCACCTTATTGGTCGGTACGCTTTTTACGCCGCTATTGCTGCTGGTCCGTTTTGCAGTACTTGGCCCGGCCTCTTGGTGCATTGCGCCGCTGCGTCGGCGGGTCATCGAGCGATACAGTGCGGTCACCTTACATGCCGCCTACCGAAACTCGGCGACGCGTTTTCGCAGCGCGCGCGGCTACAACTACCTGCTGGAGATAGCGACCAGCCTTTATGCGTGGGGGCTGATCGCTGCAGCAGGCTCAGAGATGTTGCCGTGGTCGCGTGTCGGCCTGTTCCTTGCCGTCATTTATGGTGTGTTGTTCATCAACATGTTCCGTACATGCCTGGCGCATCGGTATGCCTCCAGCGGTGAACCGGTATCACTTCAATGGCAATTGGCCGATTCGTCGACCCATGATCGCCAGGGAAGTTGGCTGGAACTGCTTGAGCCCCTGAGCCAACGCTATCACGCCATGCATCATCTTTTTCCGGCATTGCCCTATCACTCTTTGAGACCAGCCCATGAACGAATCATGGTGGCCGAGGGTGTGGCGGCGGATCTTTATCGACAGACAGCGGGTCGGCTATCGCCCGTTTCGTCACCCTACAGCACAGAGAATCTTTCATGAGCCGTTGGCAGCAAATCAGTCCATTTGAGCAGCATGTGAATCCTGCGGTCGGCGAATTGATTCGTCGGGTAGGGCTCGACAAAACGTTTGTACGCGGCGAGGGCTGCTACCTCTATGACGCACAAGGACGGGCTTACCTGGATTTTCTCGGTGCGTACGGTGCGCTGCCATTCGGACATAGTCCGGACGCGTTGCTGGCCGAACTGGCCAGCTTTCAACTGAGTCGGGAACCGATCTTTGTGCAGCCATCCTCCCTGGCGGCAAGTGGGTTGCTGGCACAACGTCTATTAGCAATCGCGCCGGGCGATTACCGAAGCGTGACCTTTCAAAACAGTGGCGCTGAAACGGTAGAGGCGGCACTTAAAGCCTGCCTTATCAAGACAGGCCGCAAGCGCATTTTGTCGACCCACCAGAGCTTCCATGGCAAGACGCTCGGAGCGCTCTCAGCGACAGGCTCGGATAAATATCAGGAAGGTTTCCAAGCGCCGTTGCCAGGTTTTGATTTTGTTGACTATGGCGACATTCAGGCCCTTGAAGACCAATTACAGCGCCACCCTGACGCCTACGCTGCAGTAATCATTGAACCGGTACAGGGCGAGGGTGGAATCAATCTGCCGCCGCCCGAGTACCTGCAACAAATCAGGGCCGCCTGTGATCGCAGCGGCACCCTGTTGATTATCGATGAGGTTCAAACCGGACTGGGACGCACCGGGCAGATGTTCGCCAGTGCGGGGGTGCAAGCGGACTGCCTGCTGCTGGCGAAAGCCCTGGGCGGCGGGGTCATGCCGATCGGTGCCTGCCTGATCAGCAAGAACGCGTACAGCGAAGACTTCCAGAACAAGCACTCATCTACTTTCGGCGGGAACACACTGGCCTGCCGCATCGGGCTGAAAGTGCTGGATCTACTGGACGAACGTCAAGACCTGCTGGACAGCGTGCGAGATAACGGACGCTACCTGCTGGAACAGCTCAACGAGCTGGCGGCAAGACACGCCTCGTTCATCAAGGAAGTACGCGGTGCGGGCTACCTGATCGGCATCGAGTTTGATCTTGATCGCAGTCACTATCCGCAATTCTACGGCGGCTTCACCGGCATCATGGGGGAGCAGGAAAGCCTTGTTCCCATTCTCGCAAGCTACCTGCTCAATGTTGAAGGTGTACGCGTTGCACCGACCCTCAACGGCGCGAACGTGATGCGTGTCGAGCCTCCCCTCATTGCCGGGCGAGCCGAGTGTGAAGTGTTTATCCAGGCGTTGGCTCGCACGCTGCAATGGGTGGAGGAGGGGCGTACGGGCACATTACTTGCGCATCTGCTTGATGCTCAGCCCTGCTCGTCGGGACCACCGCCAGCTCCGCTGCATCAGATCAGCTTTACCGAGGCAGTGCCTGATAACCATTTTGCATTTGTTCTGCATCCCCTGGAGCTCTCGAACTATGCCGAATTCGATGAAAGCCTGAGTCATTATTCTCAACAGTCGTTGCGCATGCTTGAAGAGCGCTTGAATCCGTTGATGGACCCATTTTTCGTCTCTACGGTCGAGCTTACATCGCCCGCCACCGGTCGCAGAGTGACCGGTGATCTGATCATGGTGCCACGCTCCGCGGCGCAGTTTGCGGCGATGCCCGTTGAGGAATCCTGTGAACTGATCGGCCAGGCCATCGACATGGCCAAGCAACGCGGTGCAACGTTGGTTGGGCTAGGAGGGCATACCTCAATCGTGACCGGTGGTGGCTTGCGTTTGTTGGATAAAGGCGTGGCCCTGACGACGGGTAACAGTTACACGCTGCTTACAGCGGTCGAGGCATCGTGCCGCGCAGTTGAAATGACAGGGCGCCGTATGCAGGACATGCGCGTTGCGGTTATTGGTGCCACCGGAAGCATAGGCTCGGCCATCGCGCGGTTGATTGCGATGCAGGCCGGACAGGTCACCCTGGTGGGTAACCCGATGAGTGCACGGTTCAACACGCCGCGCTTTGCCTCTGTCATTACTCAGTTGGTGAACTTCTGCACGCAGGGCGTGCCGGCGCCCGGCAGCGTACTTGCCGGAATCGCTGAGCGTTTGAACGAACACGATAGCGCGGATCTCGCAGCCTTGTTGTTGACTGAAAACGGTGAGCGTACCGCGCTGCGCTGGAGTAACGACATCAACCTGTCGTTGGCCGACGCTGACTTGGTACTGATTGCGACTAACAGCGCCGAGCGTTTTATCAGCGCCGATGACATCGCCGAAGGTGCCATCCTGTGTGACATCTCCCGACCTGCCAATGTCAGCCAGGATATCTCAAGTCGCCGGCCGGACGTGCTGGTGCTTGACGGTGGCATTGTCGAAATGCCCGGAGAAGCACGCTTGGGGTCACGTTACGGTATCCCGCAAGACCTCGCATATGCCTGCATGGCCGAAACCATGATGCTCGCCCTCGAAGGTATCTCCTGCCACACGAGCCTTGGTCTGGACCTCAGCAATGATGACCTTGAATTGGTTCAATCGTTGTCCGTGCGCCACGGTTTCATGCTGGCTGGATTTCGCAGTTTTGATAAAGCCCTCGATCCCGATCAGTGGCGCAGATACGCCGAACGATTCAGCACCGCTACCGCTGTCGAAACCATCTAAGAGAGGATCCGAGTATGCCCGTATTGGAAAAAACCACCCTCATCAAGGGGCGTAGCTGCGCCGAGGTATTCGACTTCTGCATGGAAGGTGTGAACTTCCCGAAGATCTTCCCGGAGCGCGTCACCCCACTTGGAAACATAGATATTGCTGACCTGCGGATCGAGCAAGGGCGTCAATTCCGTTTCCGGCATTGGATGTTCGGGTTTATCCCTGCCAATTGGACCGTTGGCATCCGCGAAGTCAAAGACAACGAGTATTTCATTGATGAAATGATCAAGGGGCCCCTGAGTGCGTTCCGGCATGAGCATCGCGTTGAATCCGCTGCCGGGGGGACGCTGTATACGGATCGAGTGACTTATCACGCAATAGGCGGTGCGCTGTTTGAGTGGTTGTTTGTCGACGCCTATATGGACCGGATATTTGAAGCACGTCACCGCAACATGCAACAGCTTTTGGACCTCTCATGATTACTGTCGAAGCAGTGGATACGGCAAAGCGGTTAAGGCAGTTTATCGACCTGCCTTTTCGTCTGTACGCCGACGACCAGCACTGGGTTGCGCCCTTACGCAGCGACATGAAACGGATATTGTCACCACGACATAACCCCTTCTTTCGCGAAGCGCAGATTGAGCATTTTCTGGCGCTGGATGATCAAGGTCAGGCCCAGGGTCGAGTCAGCGTATGTATTCACGCGGCATACAACCTGCGCTTTGGTCATGAGCACGTTTTTTTCGGTTTTTTTGAAGTCGCGCCAGACCCCGCCGTCACGCGGGCATTATTCGATGCGGTAGGTAAATGGGCGAGAGCACGTGGCAAATCGAGGTTACTGGGGCCTTACAGTTATACCTCGACACAGGATGCTGCGTTGTTACTCGAGAACATCGACGGCCGGCCTCCCACGTTGCTGCAAACCTATAACCCGCTTTGGTACGCCGACGCTCTCAAGCAGGCGGGTTTCGATCTGGCTTTCACCTTCAGCACGTATGGCGTTGACGTGGAGCAGTACCGTGCGCGACGCAAGGCCAGCCGCAGTGAAAAAGTATTGCCAGGTAGCCAGTTCAGTGTGCGCAGTGCTACGCGGGCTGACTTGCGTTCGAATCTGGAGGAGATCCGCTGTTTGTTCAACAGTGCATTTGCCGAGAACTATGAGGTCGCGCCGATCTCCAAGGCCAGTTTCAAATTCCAGATCGATAGTGTGAAAACGTTTATCGATCTGGAAGGCATCAAGCTTATTGAGTTGGACGGCCGGGCCGTAGCATTTTTCCTGGTTTTGCCGGACCTCAACCAGATCTTGAGTCGGCTCAAGGGGCATTTCGGTCTGTTCGACCTGTTCAAGCTAAATCGTTACAAGCGCGGCGTCACCGGTGGTGTCATCGCACTTATCGGTGCCGACCCATCCGTCCAGGGAAGTGGTCTAGGCCGGTTGATCGGCGATGAGATCGTGCGTTACGCCGAACCGCGCTTTCAACGTGTTGACACCATGTGGATCGACGACCGCAATCCTTCCAGCTACGTACTTGCACGTAATGTCGGAATGCGTCGGACCAAGCGCTACGGTGTTTTCGGACTCAATCTAGACCAAACCCCGGGTTGAACTGGAGCTGTAATCGAAATGGATAATCCCTTGATTTCTCTTGTGGGGCTGAAAAAATTCTACCCCAGCGGCGATGGGCGCAGTTTAGTGCTCAATGACATCAACCTGACGATACCTCGCGCCAGCATGACGGTGATCAGAGGTGTATCAGGCTCGGGCAAAACCACGCTGCTCAACGTGCTGGGCGGTTTGGATCGTGTGGATGAGGGGCAGGTCCAGGTCGCAGACGCACGCCTGAACGCCATGGACTTCAAGGCGTTGACGCGTTTCAGGGCAGAGCGGGTAGGGTTCATCTTCCAGTTTCACAACTTGATCCCGACGTTGACGGTGAAGGAAAACGTGCTGACTGGTCTTGAACCGATCCGCTCAGTCACTTTGCAGGATCATGCGCGCGCGCAGGAATATTTGCGCAAAGTTGGTCTGCATGAACACGCCGAAAAATTCCCTTCAAAACTCTCCGGGGGCCAGCAACAGCGGGTCGCTATTGCGCGAGCGCTTATCAAGGAACCTCAGTTGATTCTCGCGGACGAGCCCACCGGCAGTCTTGACGAAGAGACAGGCATGCGTGTTTTCGAACTGCTGCGTCAGATGCAGGAAGAGAAGCAGGTCACGGTGGTCATCGTCACGCACAACCCCGCACTTGGGCAGCACGCCGATGACGTCTACGAGATGCGCTCCGGCAACCTGCACAGGGCCGAACCATGAACATGCTGATGCGGCATGTGCTTCGCTCGGTTCTGGTCATTCGCTATCGCTTGCTGACCATCGCACTGATCTGTGCCTCGACCTTTGGTGTGCTGGTGGGTGCCTATTCGGCGATCGACAGTCTGTTCGATACGGTGGAGGACATTCAGTCCCACGCATCGATGGCCGATCTGGAAGTCATCTTTGCGCCGGACGATCTGATCAACCTCCCGGCATTTGATGACATTGCCGGCGTAACCGCGACCCATCACCGCTTACTGATGCCAGGGTTGGCGCCTTTGGGCGGCAATCAGCCGGTCGCAGGATTGATGGTGAGTGCCGACGCAGCGGATTTCTCGGCGGTCAATCGACTGAAGGTCTTGCAAGGTCGCCTGCCGAATGCAGCGGACGTTGCAGGGATTGCCCTTGAGCGTAACTGTGCGAAATTCCATGGGAAGGGCGTGGGTGACCGTTTTGATTTTATTGCCGGCGCTGCCAGGTATCCGGTGGAGGTTATCGGCATCGTTGAAAGCCCGGAGTATCTGGTCGCGCCGCTGAACCCCAGTGTGTACGTGCCCAGCAACGGTTCCCTGTGTGTGTTGTTTGCTGACCAGGGGCTCATGCGCCAGCAGTTGGGTTTTTCAGCCAGCAACAGCTTATTGTTCAGCGTGTCGCCGCATGCGTCGATGAATGAGGTCAAGCAGCGCATTACCGCGCGAGCGCAGTCGCGTCTGGCCGTCGATTACGTGCTGCCGCGCCAGGAGCAGTTCAGCCAAAAGTTCCTCGAGTTGGACCTCAATACCTTCAAGGTTTTCCTGCCGACGGTTGTGCTGATTTTTGCGCTGTCATCGACCCTGGTGGTGTTTTTCCTCATGTTCCAATGGGCCAAGGAAGAACGCCCATTGATCGCGATGTTTCTCACGCTGGGCTATACGCGTCGACAGGTCGTTTGCGCTTACAGCCTGCCTGCGCTGATGCTGATTGTGCTCGCTTTGGTGCTGGGTTGCGGCCTGGCGCTGTTTGATATGTATGCATTCGGCTGGAACTATGCACGCGCCATCGGCATGCCCGAGCCACAGTTGATGTTCAAGCCAGCTTATCTATGGCGAGCCGGATTATTGCTGTGCTGCACCGTCGCCCTGGGCATGTACTTGCCGATGCGCTCGATCATTCGCATCACGCCGATGGACGCCCTGCGTGACGTTGGCGCAGGTCAGGAGCAAGCGTTTGCGCTGCGCATGGTCGCCTGCCTGCGTCATATCGGAGGACCGTTCTGGTTTCGTTATTCGTTGCGCAACTTGCTGCGCAGCTGGCGCATCAGCCTGGTCACGGTGCTGGCAATGTCGGCGAGTATCGCAATCACCATTGCCTTCTATATTTCCCTGACGTCCATGGAGCGAACCGCG
The DNA here is from genome assembly GCF_017351395.1 of Pseudomonas sp. FW305-28. Lineage (NCBI taxonomy): Bacteria > Pseudomonadati > Pseudomonadota > Gammaproteobacteria > Pseudomonadales > Pseudomonadaceae > Pseudomonas > Pseudomonas sp. FW305-28. The sequence goes on along the minus strand of NZ_JACNDD010000017.1, from coordinate 17,163 downwards.
ATCAGCAACGTGGAGCGCGACAACTGGAGTCGCGTGGTCGATCTGGATGTGCCCTGGTGGGATGAAGATATCGGCCGTCTCGAAGGCCTGGCGTCAGGCAGTCGCTGGTCGACGTTCGTCAAGGGCGGGGCGCAGGTTCTGGGCGAAGGGCAGCTGGATAACGCCAGTCTCCTGGGTATCGAGCCGGCAGACAGCGTGCGTCACGTAAACCTGATGGAAGGCCGGATGTTGTTGGACGGCGATCTTGACGCGCTGGTTATTGAACGCCGCATCGCCATCGCCCATGACGTCCACCCAGGTGACCGTTTGAATCTAAAAGTGCGAGGAAACGTCTATCCGGCCAAGGTTGTCGGGGTGTTTTCCGGGGCGCTGCCGGGTGAAGTGATTACGACGCGCCGCTTCGCTCAGCAAATGCTGTCACTGGATGAGCAGTTTACCGGCGCGTACCTGGTGGATGCGGGGAGCAGTGGCCTGGACGATGCGAGAATCTATGAGTTGGCAGGCGTGGTACGGGTTACGTCCAAGCAGAACATAGTCGCCTCCATCCTGGAGATCAGTTCGCATATCTGGGTGATCATTCACATCTCGGCGTTGATGAGTATTGCGATTGCACTGCTGTTTGCGGTGACCAGCATGAACTTCAGCATCGTGGGGCGTCGCGGCGAATATGGCGTGTTGAGAATTCTCGGTTTCAGCGACCGAAGTGTGTCGCTCATCATGCTTTGCGAAACCTTCAGCGTTGCGCTGCTTGCTGGCGTGGTGTCCATCCCGCTGGGCTATGGTCTCGGAGGCGTCCTCAATCATCGCCTGACGGACGTCTGGTTCAAGATCAATACCGACCCCGCCTCCAGTGATTTCTGGAGAGTCATCCTGCCCGCCTTGGTGATTATTCCATTCGCAGCAATGCCTGCCATTCGTCATGTATTGCGTATTCCCGCGGTAGACACGCTCAAACTCAGGAATTTTGGATGAACAGCAAACTGCTAACAGCCTTGCCTCTTTTAATGCTTTGCACATGGCCAGCCTTCGCCGACGATGCGCTGGCGGTCATGCAGGATTCTGATCGCCGCATGAAGGCACAGGACGAAAAAGTCGACTATCGCATGGAGCTGTTTGAGGGCGAGCGGCTGACCTTTACACGCCAACTGAGTCGCTTGGACAAGCGTATGAGCGACCGTATGGGCACCCTGGTACGGTTCACCGCGCCCGCGGCCGTCAAGAATGTTGCGCTGTTAATCGAGGACAGTGGAAAAGCCGCGAACGACATCTGGTCTTATACCCCTTCGACCAAAAGCTTGAGACGACTGGCCGGTTCTCAAAAGCAGAACTGGTTCATGGGTACAGACTTCACCTATGAAGACTTTGAGGACTACAAGCTGCTGAACTACACGTTCACTAGCCTCGCGACCTCCCAGCCCTGCCTCAGTTGGCCGGCATGCCGGCAGATTGAAGCGAAGGCGCGTAGCGAAGAGGCAGATATTTCCGGCTATTCACGCAAGGTCTATTACCTGGAAGAGAAGAGCCGCTACCCGGTGCAGGTGGATTACTTTGACCGCCAGGGGGTGCTGGTCAAACAGCTTAAAAGCGACGGCTTGCAAGTTGTTGACGGATTCAGCAGGCCTACGGCCCAGACCATGCACAATCTGGCAGCCAATAAGAGCACGCGGATGATTGTCGAGAAAGTGAGCATCAACCCTGGCATCTCGGATGCTGAATTCACTCAACGTGCCTTGCGCACTGAACACTGATCCCGAGAGTCCCCGTATGTCGACTGAATCGCTGCAAACCCTGGTGCTGGAGTTGCTCGCCAGCACGCTGGAACTGGATATCACTGAGCTGGATACGCAACTGAGCATCGAAGAGCTGGGGCTCGACTCGCTGGACGTACTGAAGCTCACCTACGCAATTGAAAAGCGATTCGCTGTCAATTTATCAGCGTACAGCCATACCGATATCAGCTCCGTGTCTCGCCTGGTGGAAATACTTGCTGAACGGCTGGCCTCCAAGTGAGCGGTTTCATGAACACAGTTGTCATCACCGGAGCGGGGTGTGTGTCACCGTTTGGTGTGGGTCGAGCGCGTCTTTGGGAGGGGTTGGCCACAGGACAATGTGCGATCGCACCAGTGCCTCGTTTGATCGACGTTGTCGGCGGCACATGTAACGCGGGGGCGTTGCCGGGGGATGCACTTGATGGCCTGTTCACGGCCAATGAGTTGTTACTGTTAGACCGCGCGAGTCAGTTTGCACTGCTGTCGGCGGCAGAGGCGCTGGCCATGGCCGGTCTGAACCCGGCAACGGTTGACCCCTACAGGTGCGCGGTCTACATGGGCACCGCCGTGGGTGGCAGCGAGTCGTTGCACAGCGCCTATCTGGATCTCTATCAGGCCGGCAGCGCTACACTCGCGCCGTGGACGGTGCCCCGGGTCATGGCGAATGCCGCAGCCAGTCACATAAGCCTAAAATACGGTTTCAAGGGCCCGGCGCTCACCGTCAGCACCGCGTGTGCCTCTTCCACACAGGCGATTGGCGAGGCTTATCGGTTGTTGCGATGCGGTGATGCAGACCTGGTGATGGCAGGTGGTACTGACGCATGTCTTAACGCACTGGTCTGGAAAGCGTGGGAGGCGTTGCGAGCCATGGCCCCCGATACCTGCCGGCCATTTTCCGTTGGCCGGCGTGGCATGGTGCTGGGCGAGGGGGGCGGTGTATTGGTTCTGGAGACCCTGGCGCATGCCCGAGCGCGCGGCGCACCGATACTGGCTCACGTATTGGGGTATGGGGTCAACAGTGACGCTGGCGACCTACTCAAGCCATCCGTGGAAGGCCCTGCTCAGGCCATGCGCCAGGCCATTGCCGACAGTTGCTTGCCCGTCGAGGCATTCAGTTACATCAACGCCCATGGCACCGGCACTTTACTCAATGACCGGTGCGAAACGGCGGCGATCAAACAAGTATTCGGCGCTCATGCGCCTTCGCTGGGCGTGTCATCCGTCAAGTCCTCGATAGGTCACCTGATGGGCGCTGCGGGCGTGGTCGAGTTGATTGGGGGGCTTATGAGCTCGATACACAATCAGATTCCCGGAACCCTCAATTACCTGGGGCAGGATGCCGAGTGCGACTTGGACTATGTGACTGGGGGCGCGCGCGAGGCCAATGTGAAAGCGTGGCTGAAAAACTCCTTCGCGTTTGGTGGCCTTAATGTTTCCTTGGCTCTGGCTGCGCAGGGCGCTCAATGATTCTGGTCACCGGCGCCAGTGGATGCCTGGGCAGTCATATCGTGCGGGAGCTGCTGGAACAGGGTGAGAACGTGGCAGTGCTGGTCTTGCCGAACGATCCAGCCGCAGCGTTGCAGAGCCTGCGCGAAGGTTTGGTCTGGCGCGAAGGCGATCTTCTGGATCCCGCCAGCCTCGGGTCCGCGCTTGAAGGCGTCACACAGATCTACCATGCCGCCGGTTTGGCGCTGCCTTACGAGTGCGAGCGCAAGCGTATGTTTGCGGTCAACGTGCAGGGAACGGTGAATTTGCTGCGGGCCGCTCGCGACGCGAGGGTCGAGCGCATCTTGCACGTATCGTCCATCGCTGCCGTTGGCTATCCGGCCGAGGAAGCGGACGAGTCAATGATCTATAACGGCGATGCATTTCGGCTGGCCTATATGCACAGCAAGCGTGATGCAGAAGATCAGGTCCGTGGTTTCTGTGCGTCGGGCATGGATATTGTCATTGCGTGTCCCTCTGCGGTCATCGCCTCCAACTGCGATGTGCTGCATGGATGGGGCAAGGTCATGCTTGATCTGCAGCTTCGACGCCTGCCGTTTATCCCACCCGGCGGCATTGCGGTCATCGGCGCGCAAGATCTGGTGAGGGGGCTGCTGGCCGTCATGGCCAAAGGCAAGAGCGGGGAGCGATATATCCTGAATGCTCATAACGTCAGCTATCTCGAATTATTCACCTGCATGGCCGCTGCGATGGCCGTCGAAGCACCGCGTTGGCAGCCTCGCACATTGGGATGGATCGTCGCCCTTTTGCGGCCGTTGGACGTATTGCTCACGAGAATACCCCTTAGGCTCTCGGCCGATGTCGTTGCGTTGCTGGGCAGGCGGGTTCATTACCGAAGTGACAAGGCTCGTCGGCAATTAGGCTTCGCGCCGACACAATCACTGGAGCATATGGTCCATGAGGCTGCAAGCTGGTTGACGAGTCGATAGGAGATTAGTCGTTGAATGCATGGATGATGCTTGATCCTCAAGCACGGCAGGACACGCCTGCTGTGACTGAGTTGAATGCATGGTTGCAGGACTGGGCGAAACGCCTGGACTTTCGCCTCATGGATGAGCGCCGTTGCCTGCCGCCGCACTTGGTGCTGGCAGTCGGGAACCGGGGTTTACTGGGAATGCAGGTGCCCGCCGACTATGGCGGCCGGTTGTGCTTGTCCAACTTCGAATTGCTGCGAGTACAGCGTCAATTGGGCGCCATTGATCTGACCTTGGCTTTTTTTATCGGTCTCAACAACGGGCTGGGTATCCGTCCTATTCAACGCTTCGCGGCGCCAGCCATCAAAGAGCGGTACCTGCCGCAACTGGCGAATGGTCGAATGCTCGCCGCGTTTGCGTTGACTGAGCGGGTGGCGGGCTCCAACCCGTTGGGCATGGCGGCCTGCGCGCAACGTGAAGGCAATGTGTTCAGGCTTGATGGGACTAAGTCCTGGTCAGGTTCGGCTGCATGGGCGGGCGTCATTTCGGTATTCGCCCGGCATATTGATGACCAAGGGCGTGAGCTCGGCTATTTGGGACTCTGTGTAGATGCAGAGCAACAAGGTATGCGCCAGGGTAGCGAAGCGATGACGCTTGGCCTCAAAGGCATGGTGCAGAACCAACTGCATTTTGAAGCTGCGCTGGTCAACCAGGACCGAGTCCTGGGAAGTGCCTATGCAGGCCTGGCTGTGGCCAGCGACACGATGGCGTTCGGCCGGCTGGGAATTGCCGCTACCTGTGTCGGTGGGTTATGGCGGTGTGTTCAGTTGATGATCCGCTATAGCACCCGACGTAGCCTGGGCGGTCACCGTCTTTGGGATCATGAGCATACTCAACGTGTGGTTGATGACGCGCTCTGTGCAGCGACTGCAATTGGTAATTGGGTCGATGACCTGGCGCTACGACTGGATCAGGGCTTACCTGACGCTCCCCCCGAGGTCCTGGCAGCGACGAAGTGGTTGGCCAGCGAGGTGCTTGGGGAGGTCAGTGATAGCGCGCTGCAGATGCTAGGGGCTCGCGGCTATTGCGATAACAATCCCATTGGACAACTCTGGCGCGACGCTCGTATTACGCGTTTATTCGAAGGGCCTTCGGAAACGCTGGCGGCTTTCATCGGCCAGCGCGTGCTGGAACAACCCAGCACGGTCATCGCCTACCTTGACCAGACTGCCCATGGCGAAATTACCCGAGCACGAATCCTGGAGTGGACCGCCGAAGAGGTGTCCGCCTCGCGTTTATCTGCGGGTACGCTCAGGTTGGGGGAATGTGCTGCCTGGTTGATGCTCTCGTCGCAACCGCTGGATGAATTCTGTCGCCGTTGGGTGGACTATCGACTGGAGAGGGCGCTGCACGCGTGGGAAAGAACACGTTTACCTATCAGAAAAACGAATTACTCAAGCGATTGGGCAACGATTGATGCAGGTCTTCAGGATTGCATCCAGCCCGGTGAAGAGCGCGAGATCGACCCTTTGCTTGCCTCACAGGTGAGCCTATGAAAGTACCGGCAGTGAAGGTTGGCCTTGCATTAGCGATACTGAGTAATGTCTGTTACGGCGCCGCTCTCGACGCGCTCGATTTCAATGGTCGTCTGGAAACCCGACAGGCGTTGACCCGCGAAGGCGAGTGGGGGCTCAACGAGTACTCCGCATTGTTGGGGGGGAGCTGGCAGGATGCATCTGGCTGGCGCTACAAGTTGCAAGTCAGGGCTTTGCAGGAAAATAAACTGGACGGCGACTATCACGAAGTCGAGCCCCGTGAACTCTTCGCTGAATACCAAGGCGAACGATGTACCTCCACGCTGGGGATACAACAAGTCGTCTGGGGCAGCGCTGACCGGCTCAGGGTCCTGGACGTGATCCATGCGTTTGACCGTCGCGAAGGCTATTTCGGCGACTATGTCCAGCAACGACGCCCATTGGCCATGCTCAACAGTGAATGCTCGGTATTCCAGGATCAATCCTTACAACTGCTGTTGATCCCCCAGACGCGTACGGACCTCCTTCCCGATAGCGGTGCCCGTTTTGCTGAAACCAGGGTCAGCGATTATTTGGGCAATATCCCTCAAACCGAAGCGGATGGTCCGGATTGGCGTAAACCTTCCGACTGGACACCCGCCTTGCGTTGGAGCGGCAACGCCCATGGGGTGGACTACTCCCTGAATGGCTGGCACGGCTGGCAGACTGAAGAGACCTACTCCGCCCGGCTGACACCCGCTGGCCTGAGTTATCGAGAAGCACTGAAGCGTCGCACACTGCTTGGCGGCTCATTCGCGATGCCGATAGGGCCGGTGGTATTCAAGGGGGAAGCGGCCTTCGTACCTGATGCCTATCGTTACTCCCAGGCACAAACCGGCATCGTTGAGCTGAAGAAGAACCGTGAGAAGCAATTGCTGCTGGGCGTGGATTACTTGAGTGGGGACTGGTTCTTCGGCATGCAGTACTACAACGTCTGGAAGGATGCCGTGGCGCATGCCGTCGATCAGGATCGCACGCAAATGATCAGCTTGGCGGTACGCCGCGAGCTGTGGCAGGGCCGGCTTTACCTCACCGCTTACGTTGCGCAGGACCTGCGCCTGGATGCGCAATATGCTTCTTTGGAAATGCGGTACGACGTTGATGCTCACTGGCAGCTACGTACGGGTGTGGACATATTCGAGGGAAGTCAGCGCAGCTTCGGTTATTTTGATGAACAAAGCCGGTGGATCAATGCTGTGCGTTATTCCTTTTAGCGTGGGCATGCGCTGCGTTAATGTCATTTTTGCGGGCGATGGCGACTCAGTCTGCAAATCCTTGGTGGTTCGATGAGTCGATATGCGAACTACTTAGCCCGCCGAGATGAGACATAGGGTGTGACATCTCTGTCTTCTACCGCCTGAAGCTCGAAGAACTGCCCTTTGGCGATTGGTCGGTGTCTGGTAGCTCAGCGGAAAACTTGACCTGGCGTTGGCTTTGAAAGCCTCCGCCACTGGCCGAGCCTATTCGGTTAAATGTGATGTGGGCGAGCAGGACTACTTCCATGGTCTGAACCTTCTATGTGAGTCTTACTTCTTTGTCGTAGGGGGCAGCGTCAAGGCCAAGTGCCCCCCTGGGTTCTTTCTAATTTGCACCCAACAATGATTTACCGATTGCGTTAGGTGCGATAATGATGCGCTTGCCGTGAGGCGTTGGCCACACGAACTGACGGATCTCAAGTGGCGCAAATGTAAATCACCAAAACGCTCACCTCTTCTGGTGAGGTGGTGGCCAGGAGTGGCAGTGACCCGATGAAGAACGCATAAATCACCTCCCTCGATGCCCGCTGCCAGAATCCAAACTTGTCCTAGGTTTTCAGCAGCAAACGCATGTACCCCATCTGCGCTACTACCGGCTCGGCAAGCAGAAGCGCATCTCCTTGGGCACCTATCCTGAGATTGGTCTGCGTGAAGCACGCACCTTGCGTGATGAAGCCCGGGCGCTCCTCGCGAAGGGTATCAATCCCATGACCGCAAATATGCTGCGGGTGTGAACAACATCTGGGCAAGTGAGCAGGCAAGTAAGCTAGGCTGTTCGCACGACAGGCCGTCGGTATTCGACGGCCTGAAAATAAAGGCGCTATCAATGTCGAAGCATTTGCTGTTGGGCTGGACCCGTTCCTTGTGCGTGCTTGCTGCCTTGAGCGGCGGGGCTACCATGGCAGTTGCTGCCTCGCCTGAAAAAACTGCTACGGCGGAATCGGACACCCAATCGGTGTCCCTGGCAGGCGGCAAGCTGAAGTTCATGCTGAAAGGCGTCGAGGCCCGTACCTTGAACAGCGAAAACGGCGGCACGATGTACTTCGATCCGAAAAGCGAGCAGGCCATCATCGTTACCGAAGGTCCGACGCCGACTGCGGGCACTACCCCGGACGCTGCGTTTCGCCTTGCCGTGGATACCTTGAAGGAAAAGCAGCAAGCCGCGTCACCCAACTTTCGCATGACTAGCGAGAAGACCATTCAGGTGAACGGCTTGAAGATATACCGCCTGGACGGCACCGACGATTTCAACGGCCTGAAACTACTGATGGCCTCGTTGATGACGATGAACGATCAGAAGATCACCATCATCGAAGTGATGTCCAGCGAAAACGACCCGGCCGGCCATACCGCTGCGTTGAAGAACATTCTGGGCGAGTAAACCGCAGGTTTCCGGATAGTTAGCCACATCGCGGCGCGCGCCGCGGGCAATGTCGCGCGTTTCCTTCAGACCGATGTCGGGTAAGCACCGATGGAGAAGCGGTTTTCCTTGCCATGCAGCCGATACTTCAAGCGCCAGAACTTGGAAGGGGATTTGCCGGGTTCGGTCAGCGGGCGGATCAAGGCATCATCCTGCGTGGGACTTGATGGCTTTCGGTGGCACCGCTTTTTTGAAATTGGATGGTTCGCCCGCCTTGCAGATGTTCACTGGCTGCCAGTCCACCGGATATCTATTGATGCATCTCCGTCACGGACATGGTGAACACCAACTTGGATCTGCCGGCATTGGAATAGGAGTGAGGTACATCGGTTTTGGCCACTGCCGAACTCCCCGCAGGGATGACCAGCTCTGTTTCCCCTACCACGCATTTCAGCGTGCCTTTCTCCACATGAAACAGCTCAAGCGTGCCCTGAGGATGCCCCTGTGAAGCGAAAGATTCGCCTGGGTGCATTTCCCAACGCCACAGCTCGATCATATTAGGACCGGACGTTCCCGCCAGAAGCCGCGCCGTTCCTCCCAGGTCCCCGGTCCAGAGCGTGGGGATGTCTTGACTGTCGATGATATGGGCGGATGGGGCTTCGGTCACATTGACGATGTCTGCAACGGACAGGCCAAGCGCGGCGGCGATTTTGCAAAGGATGCCGATACTGGGGTTCGCCGTACATTTCTCTATTTCGACGACCATTCCTTTGCTCACCCCTGAGCGGCGAGAAAGCTCATCCAACGTGATCTTCTGTGCTTTGCGCGCCAGTTTGAGCGTGCGCGCGACGGCCAGGCTGACGGCTTGAGCGTCAGCACCAGGGGTAGTCGACAGGCTGGTATTCGTGGTCATTGATGAGGGTCATGAGAAAAAATGTGTGGGGATTCTCGGCCTTTACCAATCGCCCCGTCAATCTGCACACGCGTTATAGTAGATGATCTTGGTCATTATATTGACTTTATTGGTCGCCACTGACTAGCATGAAATGACATTTGGATTCCTGGAGGTTTTTGATGCTGTCCGTACTGCCGTTGATCGATCAAGCCGTTGCAGAATTGGCTCCGGAGTTCAGAGCCCTGAGCATTGTGGTGGGAGCTGCGCCACTGGCCAATCCTGAGGTAGCTCAGGCCGCGCTGGACCGTGCTTGCAAGGCTGTTCAGGAAGGTGGGCCAAGCTGGGGTGAAGCTCATCTGGCCGCATGGGCGGAGACATTCCGAAAGTTTGGGGCCAAGCCGCAACGCACGCCTTGTTCAGCTGAGGCGCTGCGTAAACGGGTTTTACGTGACGGCGGCTTACCTAGCCTGGATCCCATCGTCGATCTCTACAACGCAATCAGCATTGAGTACGCCATTCCGGTTGGAGGGGAAAATATTGAAGCCTATGCGGGCTCTCCGCGGCTGGTAGTCGCAGATGGCACCGAGCCTTTTGACACCATGAAAGAAGGGGCTCCTGCTTTCGAGTATCCAGACGCCGGCGAGGTCGTCTGGCGCGATGACAAAGGCGTGACCTGCCGTCGTTGGAATTGGCGGCAAGGTGTGAGGACCCGTCTCGGTGCTGACGCGAAGTGCATGTGGTTCATTCTGGAAAGTTTGCCGGCGATGCCCCTTGAAGCCTTGACGGAAGCAGGGGACAAACTGATCGAAGGTTTGCAGCAAATGATGCCCGGCGCCCAGATCGAAAGCTCACTGATTGGTCCCGGGGCCAAATGGTCGACAGACCACTGCAAGGAGTGATGACCATGTTTACCGGCCTTAGTGCATTTCCTCTGACGCCTATGGATGAGCAGGGTGTGGACGAAATTGCTTTTGCCCGTCTTGTGCAGCAACTGGTGGCGGCGAAAGTAGATTCCATCGGGGCACTCGGATCCACCGGAAGTTATGCCTATCTCTCTCGCGCCGAACGTTTTCGAGTTGCACAGTTGGCAGTAGAGGCCGCAGAAGATGTGCCGGTGATGGTTAGCATCGGTGCGCTGCGTACACGCGACGTTTTGCTGTTGGCTGAGGATGCGCAAGCCGTGGGCGTCCAAGCCTTGTTGCTGCCGCCCGTGTCGTATCAAAAACTGACTCAGGACGATGTTTTTTCGATGTACGAAATGGTTTCGGCCAACATCTCAGTCCCACTGTGTGTCTATGACAATCCTGGCACCACCCATTTTGAATTTAGCGATGAGTTACACAGGCGTATTGCAGAGCTACCCAATGTCAGGTCAATCAAAATCCCCGGTGTCCCCGAGGCGCCGCACCTGGCCAAGGAGCGCGTGGAGCGCCTGCGAAAATTGATTCCGAGTCACGTGACTATCGGAATAAGCGGCGATGCGTCTGCTGCTGTTGGAATGAATGCCGGTTGCGATGCCTGGTATTCGGTCATGGGCGGATTGTTCCCCAATACAGCGCTCGCCATCACGCGAGCAGCATTGTCAGGTGACGCCTTAGAAGCCACGCGGCTATCCGAATCCTTGAAGCCGCTCTGGGCTTTATTCAGCCAATTTGGCGGTAGTTTTCGCGTGATAGCAACAGCGGCGGAGCTTCGCGGGTTTACTCACTCTGCGAGTGTGCCCCTGCCGCTCAGAACCATTAATGGGGAAGGGCGTGAGCAAATTGCTGCGGTGATTGAAGCGCTTGAATTGAGCTGAATATCGGCGAGGATATTCTGCCTCACCCGTGGCGGATGAGGCAGATGTTGCGATATCTACAGCTTCAAAAACGTTGTGAAATGATCCTGGTGCCCCTCCAGAATCTCCCTTGGCAGGATCGTGCCAACACCCCCTCGATGCTGCAGGCCATGAGAAAGGACATGAGCGAGGATTTGCTCCCTGGTCATGTTGCCGGGTTTGCCGTCCTTGAAGATAAACGCTACCGGGTCAGACAGCTCCGTTGCAGTGACTGATTTCGTATAGTCAACAAACCATTGATTTGCCTTTGTAAATGCCTCTTCCAGCTGGCAAATGTCTTGCCGTTGCTCAGTGACGACGTCGTCAAACTCCTCCGGTTTTCCTTGCAGTCTGGCGATGAACAACTGGTCCACGATATTGATGTGCCTGAGCCAGTAGCAGGCTTCCTCCATTTCCATCGGAAAGGACTTTGCTATGGGCGCTTTCAAGCAACTGAAAAGCGCCTCCTCAGACCATGCCTTGTACTGATAAAGCGAGTGCAGCAGGTTCTTGGCACACATGATTTTCTCCCATTTTCTAAGCGTCGGCGGCCCTTGGGCGCACCACAAGAGCAAGGACAAAGGCGTTGTCGTGCAACGGAACGGAATACCGTTGAAGAGATACGATAGTCACTATATTGACTTTAATGGTCAATGGAGTGAAGCTTGATCGAAGGCGATTAAAAACTGCCGCATTGAATTCCACAGAGCATCACCTTGAGGTGAGCCGCTCGAAAATGGCTTGAGGGTGTCTTGGACCATGAAGTACGTCAGCACACGGACGCCTGGTAGAACATTTGAATTCAGCGAGGTCCTGATGGGGTCGTATGCGCCTGACGGTGGCTTGTACGTGCCGCGCAAGGTGCCCCGTTTCAAAAAGGAGGAGCTCTCAAAACTTGAGTGGCTGCCCTTTCACGAATTGGCTCGCCATGTCATCGAGCCATTTTTGGGGGGATGGGTCGAGCAGGATCAGCTATCTCGGATGCTTGAGGAGACCTTTGATTGTTTTACAAACAACGCAGTGGCACCGCTTTACCAGACGGCAAGTAACGAGTGGCTACTGGAGTTGTTTCATGGGCCTTCAGGCGCCTATCAAGACTTTGGTCTTCAATTAATGTCTCGTTTTATCAATCACGATTTACTGAAGTCTGGGAAGAAGGCTCTGATTGTAGGTTGCACAGGCGGAGATACTGGAGCTGCTGCAATAAAAGCATTTTCGGGAATGACGGGCGTTACTTTGTTGGTGTTGCATCCTTCCAGGGAACTAACGGCGGAGGATCGCCGGCGCTTACTGAGTGTGGAAGAAGGTAATGTAGTCAATATTGAGATCGACGGAGATTATTCTGATTGCCATCGTTTGTGTGAGCAGTTCTTAAAACAAGATAATGATGCGCAGCAGCATCTTGTTTCGTTCAACTCAGTGCATTGGGTTCGTGTACTTGCGCACCTGTCCTTCTATTTCTATTCCGCCCTTCAGCTCGGCGCGCCTAAAAGACAAGTTGCTTTCAGTGTGCCGACCGGGAATTTTGGCGCCCTGTACGCTGGTTATATTGCCAAACAAATGGGGCTGCCCATTCGACAACTAATCGTTGCCACAAATGCCAACGCCGGCCTGCATCACTTTCTCCAATCGAATCTGTACAGTCGAAATGAGATTCGCACTACAAAAACTCCCACTATGAATGTTTCATTGGCCTCTAATTTTGAGCGCTTGCAGTGGAGTATTTTAAATCGATGTGGAGAAAAAGTAGCTCGTAATATGCAGCTGTTAGAAGGAGAGGGCACCATCCACTTAGAGCAGGATGAATGGTTGGAGGCGCGTAAATTGTTTGACTCACTGGCTGTGGACGATGCGGATGCATTCAGTTGTATTCATGAGGTCTTTGCACAGAGTGGGTATCTCGTCAGCCCCAATACCGCTATCGGCTTGCGCGCTGCGCGCGTGAGCAGGCGCAGCTTGCTGATCCCCATGATTAGCCTGGCGACGACGCATCCCTCGAAGATTGGCGCTGCAACCGATAAGTCGGAGATTTTCGGCCACCTGAATACAGGCGGCGCTCCTGCATCCACCGAACAAGACTGTACTTCAATTCCTAACGACATCGGGGCGCTGACCTCGCTGGTCAGGGCCTTATCCAAAGACACGGAGTCTCACTCGTTATAAGTTCGGAGCCAGAGATGAAACGTGTTTTAGATAAAGTTGATGAGAAAATTTTGGAAGAACTCACCCGAAATGCACGGTTGGCCCACAACGATATTGCCGTGAAAGTTAATTTGTCCAGAAACGCAGTCAGGCTTCGGATTGAGCGATTGGAGCGCGATGGTTATGTCCGGGGGTACACAATTATTAAAGGTGTACCCTCAGCTGATGTAGGGCCCATTAATGCGTTGATCTTTGTTTATCGTCAGGACCGTATGCGGGATTCTGAAGTTGTTCGCTCCGTCGGGGCAATGCCTGAAGTCATTTCCTGCAATGTGATGAGTGGTGACCTCGATATTGTGTTGACAGTTCAGGCGATGAATGCAGATCGCATCCACAGGGTATGGAGTGAGATCTCTGCGCTGCCGGGTGTCCTGAATACCGTGACATCTTTTGTGCTATCCAGCACAAAGTAGCAAGCTGTACCGTTGTGCGAGCATTTTGCTCGTAACAATGTTCTGTTTGCCATATTCGTAAAGTTAAGTTGGCGGATTACTATCTCCGCACCACAACATAACAATGAGAATCCTGTCGTGACTGAATACAAAATTGCGTTGCTTGGTTTTGGTGGTGTTAACCGCGCACTGACTCAGCTTATTGCCGATAAGAATTCGCGCTGGGCCGATGAGTTAGGTTTCACGTTGAAGATTGTCGGTGTCAGTGACCTTTACCTCGGCTCAATCATTAACAAAGACGGCTTGGATGCTCATGAATTGGCTGCAGTACCTGCTGCTAAAGGCGGCTTCAGGACGCTACCCGGCGGTAGTGCTGAACCGGCGAACGAAACCGTCATCCGTTTCTCAGGTGCGGATATTGTGGCTGAAGCAACCTTCACCAATCCTGTGGATGGTGAGCCGGCTACTACCTTCTGTCGCTGGGCGTTGGAGAAGGGCGTCAGTGTCGTGACCACCAACAAAGGGCCCGTGGCGCTGCATGCGCAAAGCTTGAAGACGCTGGCCGATAGTGCCGGTGCCCGCTTTGAATTTGAAGGTTCTGTCATGAGCGGAACCCCGGTTATCCGTTTGGCCAAGGAGTCACTGGCAGGCTCGGAAATCACCGGCTTCAAAGGGATCCTCAACGGCACGTCAAACTTTGTCCTCTCCAGCATGGAGACGGGGTTGGACTTCTCGAGTGCTGTCGCAAAAGCCCAGGAGTTGGGTTATGCCGAAGCCGATCCAACAGCGGATGTAGAAGGGCACGATGTGCGCTTGAAGGTCGTCATCCTCGCCAATGAACTACTGGGCGCAAAACTCAAACCAAGCGATGTCTTGTGCAAAGGGATCTCTGAAATCACGGCCAAGGATATCGCCGAGGCAACGAAAGTGAATGCCCGTTGGAAGCTGATTGGCAGTGCAGAGAAACGGAGCGATGGCTCGATTTCGGCCTCGGTGAGTCCACAGCTATTGCCATCGAGCGACGCACTCTCAGCAGTGAGCGGAGCCACCAACGCAATCACGTTCAGTACCGCCATTCTCGGTCCCGTCACCGTAGTGGGGGCAGGGGCAGGTCGTTTTGAAACCGCCTTCGCATTGCTCGCCGATATCGTGAGCATTCACAACCACAAAACCACGTCAGGTAAGTAATCATGAATAGCTTGAGTCTCTCGCTCGCTGCTGATTATAAGGCCATTACGGTGCTCAGCCCGTTTGACGGCAGCAAGGTGGGTGAAGTGGCAGACATACCTGCATCATCAGCCACCACGATAGTCGACACCGCTATTTCGGGTGCTTTGATTGCCAAGGATCTGCCGCGACATGAACGCGCGCGCATATTGGAAAAAGCCGCAGGCTCAGTCGAGCGTGACAAGGACGCCTTTGCCAAACTGATCGTCGCGGAGTCGGGAAAAACACTGAAGCAGGCGCGAAAGGAGGTGTTGCGCTGCGTCAACACCTTGAAGTTGTCTGCCGAAGAAGCCAAGCGTAATGCCGGTGAAGTCATCCCTTTTGATGCCTATGTCGGGTCTGAATCCCGTCAGGGGTGGTTCACGCGTGAAGCGTTGGGCGTAATCGTCGCCATCACCCCTTACAACGACCCGCTTAATCTGGTTGCGCATAAATTGGGACCTGCCATCGCAGGGGGAAATGCGGTCGTTCTCAAACCGTCTGAGCTCACACCGCTGTCAGCGATCAAGTTGGTAGAGTGTTTGATTGATGCGGGCCTGCCTCCGGCTGTCGTCACAGTCGCTACAGGCGGCGCCGCGCTGGGCAAGGCTCTTGTGGCCCACCGTGCGGTGCGCATGGTGTCGTTCACGGGCGGCTTTGTCACCGGTGAGCAGATCGCTCGCACAGCCGGCCTCAAGAAGCTGGCGATGGATCTTGGCGGTAACGCACCGGTCATCGTGATGGCTGATTGTGATTTGGATGAAACAGTCGACTCATGCGTGTCGGGCGCCTTCTGGGCAGCGGGTCAAAACTGCATCGGTACTCAGCGGATCCTCATCGAGGCCCCACTCTACGAAGTCTTCAAAACGCGCTTTGTTGAACAGACCCGGCAGTTGATCGTCGGCAACCCTGCTGACGAGCAGACGGACGTGGGGCCGATGATTACCGAGGCGTCAGCCAAGCGTACCGAAGAGGTGGTCAATGACGCCATTGCCAAAGGCGCCACCTTGTTGTTTGGCAATACGCGCAACGGCTCGCTCTATTCACCGACCGTGCTGGAAGGTGTCGACCGCCATTGCAAGTTGTGGTGCGAAGAAGTGTTCAGCCCGGTAGTCATCCTCCAGAGCGTCGCCTCCCTGGATGAAGCATTGGCACTGGCTAACGAACCTGAATACAGCCTGCATGCTGGGATCTTCACCAGCAATCTGAAGGTTGCAATGACCGCCGCTAAACGACTGGAGGCGGGCGGGGTGATGATCAACGACTCTTCCGACTACCGCTTTGATGCAATGCCTTTTGGCGGCTTCAAGTACGGGAGCATGGGCCGTGAGGGCGTACGTTTCGCTTACGAAGACATGACGCAACCCAAGGTCGTTTGCATAAACGGCGTGAGTGGAAGCTAAACAGCTCGCTCGACTCAACAATGAACCACACAACAATAAAGAGGAAACGAAATGCGCCCCGACAAGCACAATCTTTCGACATTATCTGCAGCAACGCTGGCTGTTCATGGCGGCAATGTCGCGGATGTCACCAGTGGCGCCGTCCGTACGCCATTGGTCATGGCGAACTCCTATCTCTTGCCGGAAGATCCAGCGACCATGGACTGGTCGAGCCCGGACGGGCTCGTGTACACACGCAATCAAGGCCATAACCAGGTTTGCCTTGAGAAGAAACTCGCAGCCCTGGAGGGGTGTGAAGACGCGGTTGTATTCGCGACCGGTGTCGCTGCGTTGCATTCAGTATTTTTTTCATTCTTGAAAAGTGGTGATCACGTCATTGTCAGTGACATCACCTACCAGGCGGTCTGGCGGCTTTTCGCCGAACTGCTGCCTGAACGTTACGGCATTGAGGCAACCTTCGTAGACGTCGGTGACCTGGAATCGGTACGTAACGCCATTCGCCCCAATACCAAGCTGATCCACACTGAAACGATCGCCAACCCCACCACGAAAGTTGCGGACATTGCTGCATTGGCTGAGATTGCACACGCCCATGGCGCGCTGATCTCTGTGGATGCCACGTTCACACCCCCTCCATTTTTCCGTGCGAGTCAACACGGCGTCGACTTCGTCATTCACTCACTGACCAAGTACATCAATGGTCATGGTGATGCCATGGGCGGGGTGGTGATCGGCTCCAATCCGCTGATCAACAAGATCAAGAATGATGCATTGGTTGACCTCGGCGCGACCATTTCGCCGTTCAACGCGTGGATGATCATGCGCGGCTCGGTCACGTTGCCTCTACGCTTGAAGCAATTGTTGAACACG